>CAZERK010000149.1:0-7882 GCA_964514515.1 uncultured Planctomycetaceae bacterium | reverse complement strand
TCATGGTCGGCAGACCCTCGGCGTACTCCGGCCGCCGCTTGCGCAACTCTTCCGGGAACCTGTCCTTGTACAGATGGTGTTCGGCCAGCCAACGGGCCGCCTCGCGGGCATACTGATCGTCCTTCGTGACCTCGTAGAGGCCGGCTGCGAGTCGGGCGAACCAGATAGCGCCGTCCGGCGGCGCGTAGCCGTCATCGACGTTCGGCTTGTAGGTCTCCTGCCATTTCTGAACGGCGGCGGGACAGGATTCAAGGCCGGCTTGGTACGCAGCCTTGGCAAGGTCGAGGTACGCCTGCCGAGAAGGTCGCGGGGCAGCGGATGCCGACATGGCCGGAAGCACGGACAACAGAAGCGTGAAGGCGAACAGGTTGCGAGACATAAGCATGTTCCTCAGTTGCATGACAGACAGCAGATGCGGCGGCCTCGCGCTACTTGTCCGCGAGTTACGAGACTTGGCAACATGCCCGTTCGATGAGTCTTTCAGCATCTTGGTAGTCATCTTCCTCAGTCTCATGGTCGCAGAAGCCGCGTCAAGACGGAGATGAGTCTGTCCATCTGCTCGACATCGTTGAATACATGGGCGCCGACGCGGATGGCGGCGAGCTTGTGCTCCGTCACCGGCCGCACGCGCAACCGGTGCTCCTTCCGAAGCTGATTCGCCCATTCTCCGGCATTCATCGGCGCCGGGTCGATCTGAAACGTGAGGATCGACGCGGACGACTCCGGCGCGTCAGGCGTCAGCAACGCCACGCGGCTCAGCGGCTGCAGCCCTCGTCTGAGATACTTGGCCAGTCCGCTCCCGTGCCGCGCAACGGCTTCCATGCCGAGCCCTTCCAGGAAGTCGATGGCTGCGCCGAGTCCGACGATCAAGGAGGCGCTGCGGGTGCCGATCTCAACCGACCGCGCCGCCGGCAGGCGTTCAAACCGTCCCGCGTCCAGGTCGAAGACCTTGTCGGCGTACGCGCCGGCATACCCCCGGCGCCATCGCGGCAGCATGGGCTTGTTCACGTACAGCATGCCCGTGCCCTTGGGTCCCATGAGCCATTTGTGGCCGGACGTCGCGTAGAAATCGCAGCCGAGATCGTGGAGATCGACCGGGATCATCCCGACGGCTTGAGCCCCGTCGACGACAGAGACGATGCTCTTCTCGCGGCAGAGCTGGACGATTTGCCTGATCGGCAGCACCGCGCCAAGCGTGCAGGTGACGTGGCTGACCGAGACGACCCGCGTCTTCGGCGTCAGATGCGACGCGAGGCGATCGAGCGTGTCGGCCTCGCCTTGGCCCGGCTCGAACGTTCGGACGACAACACCCTCGTCCTGCGCGAGTGCGAACCAGGGCATCGCTCCGCCGACGTGCTCGTGCGTCGTGATGAGGACTTCGTCGCCTGCTTTCAGGTCCAGGCCTCGCGCGATGATGTTCATGCCTTCCGTCGTGTTGGCCGTGAACGCCAGCTCATCCTCGTCGCAGTTCAGGAATCGGCATGCCTTGCGTCGAACCTCGTCGAACTGCTCGCGGCCGGTCTCGGCCTCTCGCTCCAAGTCCAGCGTGCTGCGGCGAATCGCCTCGATCACCGGATAGGGCGAAGGTCCCAGCCCGCCGGTATTGAGGTAGGCCAATTCCGGATCCAGCGGGAATTGCTTGCGGACGTTCGCCCAGCCAACAGCGTCGGGCGGCTGGCTCGTCGCGGAGGCCCCTTCAGCATCGCTCGACTCGGCAGGCCGGCTGGCCGGGCGATCCGTCAATTGACGGGGCGTCTGTCCGACGACTGCGTCCAGCGGGATCATCGAAGCGGACAGACCGGCAAGGCACCGGCTCATGAAACCGCGCCGGTCGAGACCAGCTTCCTGGAGCGTCATGTTGTGCCCTCCTCAAATGCAGTCAGTCGATGCCGGCGTCATGCCGACCTCATGTCGACCTCGCATCGGGCTCTACGCGCCGATCCGTGTCAGCAGCCAAAGCAGTATCAACAACACGCCTACCAAGAGCCAGCAGCCGCCGAAGCCGTAGAAGTCGATTCGGCCGGGCTTGAGGATCTCCCAGTTCGTCCCCGGGAAGATCTTGTCCCGGTCGAACATCTCCGGGTGCCGTGCCGCATGTTCGATGGCCGACTGTTCCAGCTCCGGCGTCGGTTGCACCGGCGTGTGCAATCGGGCGTAGAACCCGTCCAGTCTCTCCTTGGCGGCCGGCCGAGTCACCAGGCTGATGCCGAACAGCAGGACGAACGGGAACAAGGCGTCGACCGCAAACCGGATCGCCACCAACTGGGCCTTGGTGCTGTGCGAGAAGTCGATGCCTAGCCAACTCAACACCCATACCTCGGCGGCGAACCGATCCTTGCCCATCTTTGGTGAGTTCGGATCGGACGGGTCGACGCGGACGATGTTGTCGAAGAAGATGCCCGTCGGCGGGACGTAGTGCGCCTTGCGAATCACCTGTCCAACGCGCTCCGCTCGTCCGGCGGCGACGTCCTCCGCCAAGGCCCCGCTCGAGATCATCACCTCCTGGGGCTCGGTCTCGACCAGAAAGGCCGGGCGATGACGGATGCAGTCCACGTTGGCGAACAGGTTGGGGATGATCGCGTAGAGCGTGAAGCAGACGGCGGCCTGGACGATGACCGCCCATCGGGTCAGACGCCGCCACGTGAAGCCCAGCCAGATGGAGGCGCCGAAGACGGCGGGCAAGGCGATGAAGTACTTGTACAGCTCCAACAGATTGTTCACCATCAAGGCCGCGCAGATGCCGCCCATCAGGATAAACACGATCGCCCCGCGTCCGAGGTTCAGATAATGCTGCTCCGATTGGCCGGGCCGGATCGGTTCGTACAGGTTCCGGACGAACAGGGCCGAGCCTGTGACCGAGGTCATGCCCAACGCGGCCATATTGGCGGACCAGACGCCGGCCAGCATCAGTCCAATCGCCCCGGGAAACAGCAGTTTGCTCGTCATGTAGCCCCAGATCAGGTCGGGATCGTCGAGCGCGCCGCCGAACAAGGCGATCGCCAGGAGGCCGGTCAACGCCCAGAACAGCATGATGAACCGTTTGAGGAACATGCCGCCGAGCATTCCGAAGCGGGCGGTCATCTCGTCCTTGGCTGAACCCGCGGTCGCCATCATCGGCGCGGCCGCGACGATCGACACGAGATTGGCCACGACCATCGCCAGGATCGTGTACCAGGCGTACTCGCTTGTCGCCGCCGATCCGAACAGCTCGAACATGTAGTCCGGGACCGAGGCGTGCAGGCCCTCGAAGCCGCCGATGGCGCGCAGGCCGACGGGAATCAACATGCAGGAGAACACGAGGATGAGCATGCCTTGAATGGCGTCGGTGATGGCCGCCGCCGTGAATCCGCCGAGCACCGTGTAGCCCGCGACGATCAGGGCGTACGTGATGTAGAACGCCGTGGGATTCGTGTAGGAGATGAAGGCGCGCAGCTCTCCGCGCTTGTAGCGTTCGTGCAGTTCGTCGTATCGCTCCATCTCCGCGGCGGAGAGGCCGTCCGCCCGCCGAGCCTCCAGCGCCCGATACTCCCGGAAGCGTTCGACGCTGACCTTCTCCTCGGCGGTATAGCGCTCCTCCGGCTTCGGCGTCATCGCCATCATGGTCTTGCCGGCGACCATGTAGCTGGCGCCGCCGCCGATGATGTTCATCGTCAGGGCGAAGGCGGCGAAGGCGCCGCCAAGGAAGGGGCTGTCGAAGCGCTCCGTGAAGAACTCCCCCATCGTCACCAGCCGGCAACGTCGGAACAACATCGACGTGAACCAGTAGAAGGGCGTCAGGAACAGGACCAGGTACTGGATCCACATTCCGCCGATGCCTTGGCGGTAGATCTCGCGCGAAACGCCGACGGCCTGGTTCGCGTCCGTCGACGTTCCGAAATTCAGGAAGAATTGATAGAAGCGGCCGAGCCTTCGGCCGGCGATGTAGAAGTCGTTTGTGTTCTTGGTGCGGCGGGCGACCCAGCGGCCGATCCAGAGGATCGCCACGATGTAGACCACGATGACCGCCAAGTCCAGCGGGTGAAGTCCAAAGATGCTCGTCACCGCAGCTCCGCTATGCCTGTCCCCGCAACTCCGCTCTGCTTGCCGCCGGGCAACCAGACCCGGTCTGTTCGCGTCTATCTCCGCACTCGTCCCGCAGTATTGCCCGCCGCCAGCGACTCGACCTCGGCGATCGTCGCGAAATTGAAGTCGCCCAGAATCGTGTGCTTCCAACAGGAAGCGGCGACGGCGAACTCCAGCGCGTCACGAGGCGGCTTCTCCGTCAGCAGGCCGTAGATCAGTCCGGCCGCGAAGGCGTCGCCTGCGCCGACGCGATCGACGACGTGGATCGTGTAGCGCCGGCTGACGTGGAAGTCCTTGCCATCGAACAGACAGGCCGACCAACCGTTGTCCGAGGCGGACAGGCTCTCGCGCAGCGTGACGGTCGACATCTTGACGCCCAATTGCGCCACGAGCTGCTGTGCAACGGAGCGATAGGCTTCCGGCGTCACGCGACCGGTCGCCGCGTCGGCGTCGCGCGGCTGGATCCCAAACACGTTCGCGGCGTCTTCCTCGTTTCCGATGACCAGATCGACGTGCTGCATGAGCGGCGTCAGGACCTCGCGCGCCTGCTGCTTCGACCAGAGCTTGGCACGGTAGTTCAGATCCGCGCTGACTTTGACGCCGGCCTGTTTCGCCGCATCGAGCGCTTCTCGCAGGACTTCTGCAACTGACGGCCCCAAGGCCGGCGTAATGCCAGACCAATGAAACCAATCGGCGTTCTGAAACACCGCCGACCAATCGATCTGCCCCGGTTGAATCGACGCAATCGAGGCGTTCGCTCGATCGTAGATGACCTGCGAGGGCCGTTGGGATGCGCCGTGCTCGAGATAGTAGAGCCCGACCCGATCGCCTTGGCGAAGGATGTATCGCGTGTCGACGCCCGGCGTTCGCAGCGCGGCGATCGCTGCCTGGCCGACGGCGTGCTCCGGCAGCGCCGTGACCATCCGCGCCCGGAAGCCCCAATTCGCCAAGGCGGCGGCGACGTTCGCCTCGGCCCCGCCAAACGTCGCGTCGAGCGCCGCCGCCTGGTTGAGCCGTCGGCCGGGCGGCGCCGATAGCCGCAACATCAACTCGCCAAACGTCACGACCGTTCGGCTCCGACGTTGGCGCATCGGCGGCTCCGGCGTGCGGTTGTCTTCCACCGATACCCTGTCTTCCGCCGGCACCCTGTCGTACATCTGTGCCCTGTTTTCGGCCGATGCCCTTCCGCCCGCCGAAACCCCTTCTTCCGCCAATACCCGTCGACTCGCGGCTTCGTGGATCGCGCTCAACCATCGGCGCGCCTCGCGGGCCAGCGCCTCCGGCTGCTTGGCGTATCGACCCAGCGCGGAGCCGCAGGCGATTCCGTCCGGATCATGCTTGACGATTTCGTGCAGGTTCTCAGCCGTCACGCCGCCCGTGTACACGACGGTCAATCCGGGATAGACGGCCCGCCACGACGCCGCCATCTCCAGGAAGGTCGGCACGGCGGCCATCGCCGGAAACAGCTTGTAAGACCATTGGTATGGATAGCGCGTTCGAAGCTCCTCGAAGTCGCAACCGTAGCACGCCGCCTTGAGCGCCAGTTGCTTGCCCGCGTCGCCGACGCCGCCGGGCAGGCAGAGCACGTCCTTCCGCACGCAGGCCTCGACGACCTCCGGGAAGAAGTCCGGAGAGACGATGCCGGATGCTCCCGCCTCCATCGCTTCCTCCGCCTGTCGACGCGTGATGACCGTTCCCGCCAAGAACAACGCGTCGGGATGCCGGGCTCGCAAGGTGGCCATGCCGGGCAGACCGGCCTTCGTCCGCAAGGCGATCTCCAGGACGACGCCGAGGGGTGCGAGCGTCTCGTAAGCCGACTCGCATTCTTCGTCGCTGCCGGGCGAAAGCAATGCGATCAGGCGAGTCTGCTTCAACGTCTCCCACAACAAGGCGGATGCGCTCACGATCGTTGTTTCCTCTTGCTCGGGGCCTGCGCGCTCTTGGGGGCTCGTCGGCTCACGTACATGTTCAGCGTGAAAAGCGACGCCTTTCGTCGCGTCGGCCCCGGGAGCCGACCCGCCCGTGGCGGGTGGCCGACGGGAACGGGCGTCGACGCTACCCGCGATTCGCGTCGCCCGCGGGGGGCGACGCGACACGCCGGATACGTACCAGCCTACAACCGGCGGATGTTCATCCCGCCGCTGACTTCCACGACCATGCCCGTCGAATAGGCGAAGTCCCCTCGCACCAGCGCCGCGACGGCTCGGCCGACGTCCTCGGGCAGTCCCCAACGCCGTTGCGGCACCAAGCCCTCGCCGATGAGGGCGTCGTACTTCTCCTTGACCGGCGCCGTCATGGCCGTCTCGATGACGCCCGGCCGGACTTCGTACACGTTGATGCCGAACTCGGCCAGTCGGTCTGCGAACAGCCGTGCCGTCTGGCTGGCCGCCGCCTTGGAGATGCAGTACTCGGCGCGCGAGTGCGAAGACGTGTCGGCCGAGACCGACGTGATGAACACGATGCTCGGTCGGATCGCCGTTCCTTCCTGGACCAGCCGAACCATCTGTCGGGCGAAACGCTGCGTCAGGAAGAACGTGCCCCTTGTATTGACCCCTGTCACGCGGTCGAAGCTCTCCGGCGTCGTTTCCAGCACGTCGCGGCGCTCGCTCGGCGCGACGCCCGCGTTGTTGACCAGCACGTCGATCGCCCCAAACCGCCGGAGGACGGCGTCGAGCATCGGCTGGTGCGCTTCCAGGTCCGCGACGTCGCCGACGACCGGCAGAAAGGCCGCCCCCGATTCTTCAACCCGGGTCTGGACTTCGCTCAACCCGTGTTGCGGGTCGCTGGGATCGTGGTGGATGTCGCCGCCGCCGACGTCGTACCCGCACCGCGCCAACTCGATCGCGATGCTGCGCCCGATCCCTCGTTGGGCGCCGGTCACGAACGCTACAGGGCGACGATCCACGCGCTGCTCCTATCGGATGATCCGATCGTTTAAAGAGTCCTTCCAGACCGTCTCAAACCAGTCATCTTCTTCCGGAATCGGCCGGATGTCGACCCACCGTTTGCAGGCGCCGCCGTCGTCGTTGAGCGAGATCTCGAGAATTCGCCGGTCAACGGGTGCGCCAGGCTCGTTGGTGTTGAACCGCCAGTCATCTGGAGCATGCGGACACGGCGTCTGACCCTCCGGGGTCAGCACGATCGCTGAGCCCCGCGACTGGCCGCCCTGGTCGAGGTACTCCTTGATGGCTTCGAGGTAGACAGCATGCGCCAGGGCCAGGTCCGCCGCGCGGTATGCCGTCGGCAACTCCGACAACTCCGTGACCGCCAACTCGCGCGACAGCCTCCGCACGAGCCTCCAAGCGTCGCCCGCCGCCTCCTCGACGCCCGCGGCGGACCGCACGTGGGCAGCCTGCGTCGACATCCGCCCCTGGATTTCGCGGATGGCCGCGTCGGCGTACAGCGATCCGTCGGATCGTTGCGTCGTCACGCGCCGGGCAAACGCCAGGCAGTTCCGCAGTTGATCCTCGCACGCTGCGACGAAGGTTTCCGAACGCGGGTGCGGCGCGGCGTATCGGGCCGCGATGTACATCGCCGCCCGCAGGCTCCCGACCTGGCCGGCATTCAAGGCCGCTCCGCCGGGCCGTCGCACGCCGTGACTGCCGTTGATCTCGCCGACTGGAAACAAATGCCGGATGTTCGACTCCCACCAGACGTTGCCTCGCAGGCCGCCGTTGCTGTGCTGCGCGCAGACGGCGATCTCCAACCTGTCCTGGCTCAGATCGACGCCGTGCGCCCGGAAGAAGTCGATGGCCGGCGGGTTCATGGCGGCCCGGCGCTCGATCGGGGTCTCCCGCCCAGCCTGCGACCTGCGCCAGTG
>CAZERK010000148.1:0-7983 GCA_964514515.1 uncultured Planctomycetaceae bacterium | reverse complement strand
TCTCGAACGCGAACGCGGCATCACCATCCTCGCCAAGAACATCGCCATCAACTACCACGGCGTGAAGATCAACCTGATCGACACGCCCGGCCACGCGGATTTCGGCGGCGAGGTGGAGCGCGTCCTCAAGATGGCCGACGGGTGCCTGCTGCTCGTGGATGCGTTCGAGGGGCCGATGCCTCAAACGACGTTCGTTTTGCGCAAGGCGTTCGAGTTCGGCCTGCTCCCGATCGTGGTCATCAACAAGATGGATCGTCCGGAGGCTCGTCCCGCGGACGTCCACGACGAAGTCCTCGACTTGTTCATCGAGTTGGGGGCCGATGAGGCCGCGATCGACTTCCCGACGGTATACGCCTCCGCAACGGAGGGCTACGCCACGCTCGACCCCGCCGAACGACCGAACGACATCTTCGTCCTGTTTGACACGATTCTCGAACACGTGCCGACGCCGGAAGTCGATCCCGCGGCGCCGCTTCAGATGCTGATCACGACGCTCGACTACAACGACTACGTCGGCCGGATCGGAATCGGCCGCGTCTTTGCCGGCACGATCAGCGCCGCCCACAACGTCACGGTCATCCATCGCGACGGCACCCAAGCCGTCGAGAAGATCGGCGAACTCTACGTGTTTGACGGCTTGGGCCGCAAGAAGGTCAACGAGGTCGCGGCCGGAGACATCTGCGCGGTGGTCGGGATCGAGTCGGTCGACATCGGCAACACGATCGCCGATCCGGACGATCCGAAGCCGCTGCCGCTCATCCGCATCGACGAGCCCACGCTGCACATGACCTTCCGCATCAACGACTCGCCGTTCGCGGGCCGTTCAGGGAAGTACCTGACCAGCGGCCACCTGCGCGAACGGCTCGACCGAGAGTTGCAGCGCAACGTGGCGCTGCGCGTCGACCCCGGCCTCACGCCGGAGGAGTTTCACGTCGCCGGCCGCGGCGTGCTGCACCTTTCCGTGCTGATCGAGAACATGCGCCGCGAGGGATACGAGTTGGCGGTCGGCAAGCCCAAGGTGGTCTTTCGCGAGCTGAACGGCAGAAAGACGGAGCCGATCGAGATGTGCGTCGTCGAGGTACCGACCGCGCGCGTCGGTCCCGTCATGGAATTGATGGGCCTGCGCCGCGCCATCTGCACCAAGATGGAGACGCGCGAAAACCAGTCTCGGATCGAGTTCACGATCCCCACCCGCGGCCTGATCGGCTTGCGCAACCGCCTGATGACGGCGACGCAGGGCACGATCGTCATGTACCACAACTTCTACGAGTACGAGTTCCTCCGCGGCAGCATCCCGCGCCGCGCCAACGGCGTGCTGATCGCCAGCGAGTCGGGCCAGGTCACGGCCTACGCCCTCGACAATCTCGCCGACCGCGGCGTCATGTTCGTCTCGCCGACTCAGCAGGTCTACCAGGGCCAGGTCGTGGGGGAGCATTGCCGCGACGACGACGTTGTCGTGAACGTGTGTCGCGGAAAGAGACTGACCAACATCCGCGCCGCCTCGGCGGACAAGACCGTCGTGCTCAGGGAACCGCGCGAAATCACGCTCGAAATCGCGCTCGAGTTCATCGACGACGACGAACTCGTTGAAGTCACGCCGGACGCCATCCGGCTGCGCAAGCGCTACCTGGACGCGCTCGACCGCAAGCGCGCGGATCGAAAAAGGTGTCAGGATTAGATTTCGTGCTTCGCTCTCTCCGGCGGCTCGTCCGAGGCCAGGATTCCCCCTCACGGACCGCTCCGAACCTCTTGTGTGGATGTTTCATGTCGCCATAGGGCCAAGAACTGACTTTTTATTTCATCCTGACACCTTTTTCAGAATCTCCTGGACGCCGCGCGATCTTTAAGTTAGGCTTATGTTAGGTATTCACGCGCCGCGGCGGCCAACGTTCTGGATGGGGTTTTTCGGATGGGACTGACGACGCTCTTTGTGGACCTCAACGCCTACTTCGCCTCGGTCACGCAACAGTTGCGACCGGAGCTGCGCGGCCGGCCGGTCGCCATCGTACCCGTGATGACCGACAGCACCTGCTGCCTGACCGCGAGCTACGAGGCGAAGGCCCGCGGCGTCACCACCGGCACCAACGTCGCGGAGGTCAGACGCCGTTGTCCCGGCATCACGTTCGTCGAATCCCAGGTACGGGAGTACGTCGCCTTTCACCATGCGATCCTGGCGGCCGCGGAGACGTGCCTGCCGATCCAGGCCGTATACTCGATCGACGAGTTTTCCTGCCCGTTGCTGGGCCGTGATCGCGAACCCGACCGCGCCGTCCAACTCGCCCGCGCCATCAAGAAGGCGATCCTGGAACGCGTGGGAGAATGCATGCGATGCTCGATTGGCATCGCGCCCAACCGATTCCTGGCCAAGGTGGCGTCGGACATGCAGAAGCCGGACGGCCTCGTGCTGATCCGAAGCGAGGACCTCCCGCGGATTCTGTACCCTCTGAAGCTGACGGACCTGCCCGGCATCGGCCGTCGCATGTTCCTGCGGCTTCAGGCTCGGGGCATCCGCACGATCGAGGCGCTCTGCAAGCTGGACCAACACGAGATGACGGCTTTGTGGGGCAGCATCGTCGGCGGCGTCTTCTGGGCCTGGCTGCGCGGGGAGGAGACGCCGGAGTCCGCGACGACGCGCCGCTCGCTCGGCCATCAGCACGTCCTGCCTCCCCAGCAGCGTCACGAAGCCGCGGCCCGATCCGTGGCCATCCTCCTGCTGCACCGGGCGGCCGCGCGTATGCGGCGTAAGGGCTATTGGGCCCGCCGTTTGATCCTCGCGCTTCAGCTCGGCCGCCACCACGGTTGGGCCGACAAGATGGCGTTTCCCGAATGCCGCGACACGCTCACGCTCATCGAGATGTTGACGGCGTTGTGGGCCCGGCGGCCGCGGGGCGACGTGTTGTGCGTCAGCGTGACGCTGGCCGATTTGGTGTCATCGCCCTACGCGACGTTGCCGTTGTTTCCGGATGCAGCGAGACGGGACCGGCTGGCCGCAGCGATGGACCGGATCAACACGATCTTCGGCCCCTATTGCGTGTACACGGCCGCGATGCACGAAGCCCGCGGCAGCGCGCCGACGCGCATCTCCTACGCGAGCATCCCCGAGGACGAATGGCTCTGACACGAAAATGCTTCCTGACACCTTTTTCTGCGGGTTAGCCGCGGATGACCCAGCGGGCGAGGTCGGCGATCGTCGGGGGCTTGCCTTGGAAGAGCAGGCCGACGCGGAAGACGCGGCTGGCGGCAAAGACGCACAGGATCGTCGTAAGCAGCGTTCCCACGATGCCGACGATCGGCTGCCAGAGCGGTACGCCGGGCGGGATCGCCATCCGGGCGATCATCAGCATCGGCGTCGCTGGCGGGATCAACGACAACAGCGTGGCGAAGCCTGAATCGGGATTCTGTATGACGGGACCGAGGGCGAACAACGGAATGCACAAGACGAGCCAGACCGGCAGCATGAGGTTCTGGGCTTCGCGGAAGTCGTTACAGCAGGCGCCGATGGCCAGGAACATCGCCCCGAACATGAAGATCGCCAGGCATTGAAAGACGAGGAACCAGGCCAATAGATGGACCGGAACGACGTCCGCGTAGCCATAGTAGTCGGCGACAACGTAGCCGCCGACCAGGTACACGGCGACGAGCGTCACGGCGATGCCGACGTAGCCGATCAACTTGCCGAGCATCAGGTCGAACGGCGGAACGGAGCCGAGCAGGACCTCGGCGATACGGTTCATCTTCTCCTCCAGGATGCCGTTGAGCAGCGGCTGCGTCGTCATGGCCAGGGCCATGAACATGAGCATGATCAGGGCGAACGGCACGCCGAAGGCGACGCCCTCGTTGACCTTTTGACCCTCCTGGATCTTCCCGGAGGCGTCCACGTCCAACAGGCCGAGGTTCTCGATGGCGACCGGCTGCATCGCTCGTGCGACGAGATCGGGGTCGATCTGAGCGAGCGTCAGGCGGACTCTCTGCACGCGGCTGCTGATGATCTCCTGCAGCCAATAGCGAAGCTCGAAGTACGTCGGTTGGTTTGAATAGTAGCGGATGGGGGGGCGGGATTCCGCCGTCGGGGCGCTCGCGCCCGGATCGGCGTCGCCTTGCAGGACTTCCGCGTCGATGACCAGGATCGCGAAGAGCTCCTTGTCGCGTATTCGCTGCGAGAGCTTGAGCAACTGCTGCTCCGCGTGGTCGGCGTCCGGTACGATCTCGTGCAGTTCGTAGAGCGACCGCGTGGGCTTGCCGGTCTTGGGATCGATGGCGTCCTTGTTGCGTTCCTCGGCCGCCTGCGCGAGAACCGGGAACATCTTGCCGGAGGAGTCGACGACGGCGACGCGCTTCGTGTCCACGCCGACCTTGCCCTCCAGGAACAACTGCACGCCGATGCTCCCGCCCATGAAGACGGGCATCAGCAGCATGGCGATGACGAAGGTCTTGGTCCGCAGCGTGACACGGTACTCGCGGACGGCGACGGTCCAGACTTTACGCACGATCGGCCTCCTGCGACTGCGGCCCCGCGATCCGCACGAAGATGTCCTGCAACGAGGGCTTGGCGATCTCGAAATGCTCCACGCGTGCCTGTTCGGTCAACTGTCGGAGAACGGCCTGGGAATCGCCGCCTTCTCCGATGCGAAGCTCCTGGAAGCGGCCGAAGTCGTTGACCTTCTCGATGCCGGTCAGGCGCGAGAAGTCTACGCTGCCGCTGCTGAGGCGAACGCGGATCGTGTCGGCGCCGTACCGGGCCTGGATGGACTCCAGCGTGCCGTCCAGCACCTTGCGCCCGCGGAAGATCATGAAGATGAAGTCGCACATCTTCTCGGCCACGTCCATGTCGTGCGTGGAGAAGACGACCGTCGAGCCGGCCCGCTTCATCTCCAGCACGGCGTCCCGGAGGACTTCCTGGTTGACCGGATCGAGCCCGCTGATGGGCTCGTCGAGGATCACGAGGTCCGGCTTGTGCAGGACGGTCGCGATGAACTGGATCTTCTGCGACATGCCCTTGGAGAGCGTCTCGATCTTCTTCGCGCGGTAGCCGCTCAGGTCCATGCGTTTCAGCCAGGCGTCGATCTCGGGCCGGGCGTCGCGGATGCCCTTGAGCTCCGCGTAGAAGCGCAGCAAATCGCCCACCTGCATCTTGCGATATAGGCCGCGCTCTTCCGGGAGATAGCCGATTCGGTCGGATGCGGCGCTGCTGTCCGTGACGTCCCGGTCGAGCACGCGGACCGTGCCGCGATCGGGATGGAAGATGCGCATGATCATGCGCAAGGTCGTGGTCTTTCCGGAGCCGTTCGGCCCGATGAAGCCGTAGACCGAGCCGGCCGGCACGTGCAGCGATAGCCCGTCCACGGCCACGGTCTGGCCGAAGGTCTTGGTGACTTCCTCCAACTCTACTGCGTGCATCGGCGTTCCTTGTTGCTTTCTCCTCGCGCTCTTGGCGTTCGATGCGCTCGGCAGGTCGCTGCTTGCGCGCATCCTGCGCTGGACGATGCGCTCCGTGGTACCTATCCCCAAACCCCGTTCTCCCGACTGTGCAAGCGCGGGAGGATCGTCGAATGCTTCATATCTCGCCCCTCACCCTGCCCTCTCCCCGGCGGGGAGAGGGTTTTGGGATAGGTTCTTAGCCAGTCAGAACGTGAGCCGGACAAGAGCCTCACGAAAGGGCGTCCTGCTGCCTCCGTCCATCCGAGCGATGCCAAGCCGGCGGCGCTCGCGACGACGGCTCCGGCAATTGCGGCTGCACGGTTCGGAACGACTCGCATCCGGCGCTCTCGGCAAGTCCTCCGCCCGTGGCGGCCGTGCGGTTTGAACGAGTCGCATCCGGCGCTCGGGACTGGGTCGCTACGTCGCAAACTCCTTCGGGTCGAGCTTGCGGAACAGGACGTCCGGAACGGGCCCCAGCGCGTGGCCGACCGGCAAGGGCTCGGCGGCGTGCGCCCAGGTCCACCGCTCGGCCGGCACGTTCAAGCTGACGCGGATTTTCTCGGCCGCAAACGGCAGGAACGGCTCCATGAGCACGCCGAGCGTGCGGACCGCCTGGACGCAGGTGTTGATCGTCGCGGCCGTCTGCTCGAGATCCGTCTTGCACGTCTTCCAAGGCTCGCGCGTGTCGATGTACTTGTTGCAGGCGCGGAAGGCCTCGACGACGCGGCCCAAGGCGGCCTTGAATCTCGACGCCTCGATGTCCTCGCCGATGTCGCGCGGCAACGCCCGAAGCCGTCCCAACAGATCGGCCTCCAAGGCTTCGGCCCGAGCGGCGTCGGGCACCTTGCGGTCGAAAGACTGCGTGACGATCTTCTGCCAGCGGTTCACGAAGTTGCCGATCGTGGCGATGAGCTCGCTGTTGTTCCGTTCGATGAAGTCGTCGAAGCTCCAGGCCGTCCGCTGCGACTCCGGCGCATTGATGGTCAGATAATACCGCAGGGGGTCGGGGTCGAAGCTCGCCAGATAGTCCTGAATCCAGACGGCCGTCCCGCGGGACTTGCTGATCTTCTCCTCCTCCTTGCCGGGGAACTTGATGTTGAGAAACGCGTTCGCCACGACGTTCGACGGCAGTTGGTAGAAACCGTGGTCCTTGGGACGCGCGTAACGGCTGCCGATGGCCTTGAGCTCGTCCGCGGCGAACTGTGAGCCCAACAGCATCGCGGGCCACGTGATGGCGTGGAAGACGATGTTGTCCTCGCCGATGAAATGCACGATCTTGCTGTCCGCGCTCTGCCACCAGTCCTTGTACTTCCGCCAATCGCCGTCGCGTTGCTCGCAGAGCGCCGCCGTGAAGCTGACGTAGCCGATGGGCGCGTCAAACCAGACGTACAGCACCTTGCCCTGCGCGTCGGGATCGTCGAGGGGAACCGGCACGCCCCATCTCAAATCCCGCGTCATGGCGCGTTCGGGCAGGCCCTTTCGGACCGAGCCCATGGCGAAGTTCGTGACCATCGGCCGCCAGTCCAGCGAGCCCAGGCTGAACCACTCGGCCAACATGCCCTGGAATTTGTCGAGCTGGAGATACCAATGCGTCGTCGACCGCCGCACGGGCGTCGTGCCGGTGATCGTGCTGATGGGGTTGACCAGTTGCAGCGGATCGATGCTGTTGCCGCAATGCTCGCATTGGTCGCCAGTCGCAGCCGGGTGGCCGCAGGGCGTGCCGTCCGTCATCTTATGGTAACACGTTCCGGTGACGTATCGGTCCGGCAGGAACTGCTCGGCCTGTTCGTCGTAGAGCTGCTCCGTCGTTCGCTTGACAAAATGCCCGTTGTTGTAGATTGCGGTGAAGAACTCCTGGCTCAGCCGATTATGGTGCTCGACAAACGCCGGCTGGTGCGTGCCGCCGTACACGTCGAAGCGGATGCCCAAGCCCTCGAAGTCGGCCTGCTGCTGCTGGTTGTACTTGGCCGACAGGGCGGCGGGCGTCGTGTTCTCCTTGCGAGCCGAAATCTCGATGGCCACGCCGTTGTCATCGCTGCCGCAGATGAACCGCACGTCGTCGCCGACCGAGCGGAGATAACGCACGTAGATGTCGGCCGGCAGGTAGGCGCCGGCGACGTGCCCGACGTGCAGGCGACCGTTCGAGTAAGGCAAGGCAGCCGTGACGAGAAAGCGACGCTTGGACATCTTCGCTCCAGTCTCTCAGCGACGGCAAGCGGGGAATCGTCCGCCTTCCGGGCGTCTTCTTTGCAGCGGCCGCTGCGGCCCCGTTTCGATCGCCGCTGATCGCTGCGGCATTCTAAGGGCCTGTTCGAGAAGATGGCAAACCGCGTGACGCAAACCGGAGATTGGAGCGTTCTTCGTTTGAACGCAGCGTCGCCCCGAAACCGGCCCGCCCGTGGCGGGTGGGCGACGCAGGTTTATCAATGCTGCTCTGCTGCCCTATGCGTCGGCCGTCCCGGCGCGCCGAGATGGCCGACGCAAGGTATTATGGCCGTTCACGGTTGCATGCGCCCGTAGCGGGCGCCCGCCGGGGCGGCCCTCTTGTCTCGCACCGGCCGACCC
>CAZERK010000147.1:0-8000 GCA_964514515.1 uncultured Planctomycetaceae bacterium | reverse complement strand
GCGGGACCAAGCAGGTGATTTACCGGTACGTGCAGGTGCCCGGCGGCGTGGTCCCCGCCGTGCCCGTTACGCTGGCGGCTTTCAAGAACCCCGCCGCCGTCAATGCACAGATCACCGGGCCGAATGCAAAGACCGTCGTCTGGGCGGAGGGCATCGAGACTTTCAGCCTCACGGGCTCCCCGAGCTACACCGACACGCGGATCGTGGACGTGAAGTTCACGATCGGCACGGGCAACGACGAAATCGCGTTCACGACGGCGGCCAGCCCCCGCGCGCCCGCCGACTACTTGTTCGTGAACGAGGCGAAGGTCCTGCCCGACACGGCGAGCGACCGCACGACGCGGAAAGAGATATCCCGCTGGGAAGGGTACGACGACATCCGCGGCGTCACGGCGCCGTGATGGACCTGGAGGACCGGCGCCGTCTGGCGCAGTGTGGCAGCGGCTGACTGATGTGTGGCACCGGCCAATAGCCGGTGCAGCCACGGGGTATCAGCCTGGTGCGTGCTCAGCGTCCGGCACGGGCGCGCAGATGTAGCGTTCCCGGCGCGCCGGGACGGCCGACGCGAAGGACTGGGAGGCTCGCTTACGCCCTGCGTCGGCCACAGGGGGCCGACGCTACACGCTGTGCCACGCGGCGGCCTCAGCCAAGGCCGCGGCGCGATCGGAGGTTACGTGAACATCATGCGGAGGCAGCACAACCGACCGGCAGTCCGCGCGTCGAGACGCGGCAGGCGCCTGCGCCGCGCGTACATTCTGATTGTCATCCTGGGCTTCACGGCGGTGATCACCTCGCTCGGGATGGCCTTTCTGGAAGCGCACAGCACGGTGATGCCCGAGGCCGTCAACCGCTACGGCGCCTGCCGCGCCCGGTACCTCGCCGAATCGGGCGTCTATATCGCCAACCATTTCCTGATGTATCCGCCGACCGGGATCACGCCGCCGGCCTACTGGACCGGCGCCAACAACATCGCCGTCGATGCGACGTCCGACTACACGAACGTGGCGACGGTCCGAGACGCGACGAACTTGCGCTTGTACACGGTGACGGCGGTGGGCGTGGCGCTCAATCCCGATGGCACGGTGCGGGGCAAGCGGACGATCACCGAGAAAGTCATCGTGCCCGAGCCGCCCAAGGTACACATTCCCTACGCCTGTTTGGTCAAGTCCGTGTGGTGGATAGGGATGGGCTACGGCAGCTATATCCCATCGACGGTCGCAATGAAAGGCGACCTGCACGGCGAAGGCGGGTGGTTATGGTCGCAGGGCTCGTGCGACGCCGACGTCTCGGCGACGGACCGAATCTATTGGTCGGGCAGCGGGGCGCCGACGTCGTTTACCGAGTACGCCCCATCCGTCACGATCCCGACGACGAGCACGAGCATCTACAGCACCTACAAGATATCGACCGGCACGTACGCCGCTTATTCATACGGCTCGGACAGCATGACCGGCGCGCAGGCAACGGCCCTCAACAACCTGGACTGGTCCACGACCAACCCCGGCCGAATCATCATACGAAACGGCAACCTCCGGCTCAGAGATAGTGCTCAATTGAACGGTACGTTGGTTGTCACGGGTGAGCTCCGATTCGAAGGCGCCAACATCAAAGTCACGGCGGTCAAGGACTATCCCGCGCTGGTCGTCGCCGGCCACATCGGCTTCGAGTCCAACGACAGCGTGGCGACGATCACGGGGCCCGTGCTATGCGCCGGGGAAATCCGAGATCGCAACAAGGCCAGAGTCAAACTCACGGTCAACGGGGCCGTGCTCACGATCGGTGGATTCGATCTGAGTGCCTTCGACGGCCAATTCAAGCTCACCTATGACGAGGCCCGGGCGCAATACTACGACTTCGCGGCATCCGCCAACGACCTGTTGCCGATCACGATTCTAAGCTGGCAGGAGAGCTGACGGGGGGGCGCCATGAAGACGAACATCGTGACTTTGGATCGCGCGACACGGGCTATATTGGTCGTCATCGCGGTGCTGCTGGCGGTGATCGCGGTCGAGTTGTGGCAGCTCGGCCCGCACGGACTGCCGGAGGCGCGCGCGCAGATACCGGACTCGGGCATGCAGCGATACCAGCTTCTATCGGAAGTGCAGAACACGAACCAGTTGCTCAAGGACATCCTCAGCCACCTGCGCACCAAAGCGGTCAAGGTCAAGATCGATGCTACCGATAAGCTGAAGGACGCCGGCGGCCAGCGGCCCGGGCGATAGAGCGTTCCTCTCCCGGATGTCGCGTCGGCCCCCCGTGGCCGACGCGAGCGATTGCGGGGCACGCCCGTATTCGGCGTCGGCCGACGCTACACGCGGAGCGCCGTCATCCCGATGTCCATCGGGACGGCTCGGATGGAGTTGACGCACCGTGTTCGCAGAACACGGCTTTGTCAACGGCAACGCTCGCCTTGGGGGAAAACGTCGATGAAGGTGCGACGTGCCTTTACCTACATCGAGGTCATGATGGTCGCCATCGTCGTGCTCATCGTGACGATCTTCGCCATGCCCGACGCCGACACCGAGGCGCGCCAGCAGGGCCGGCTCGCCGGGGAAGCGTTCATCTCCGACGTGATGTATGCCCAGAGCTTGTCGATCGCCCGTCCAGACGATCCCGTCGTGATCAAGGTCGATGCGGACAGCAACACCTACTGGTTGGCCAAGGCGGCGACGCCGGATGTGCCCATTACCAAGCCGCTGACGAACGAGCCCTACGTCCGCGTGCTCGGCGGCGCCGGCGACCGCGCGTACGACCGCGTGGAGATCGTGGCACAGGACTTCAGCGGTGACGCGATCCTCGCCTTTGATTCCTCTGGGTCGCTTGACCAGCAGACGCCGGCGATTCTGCAACTGTCGTCCGGCAGCGCCAAGTATGAGATCCAGGTGTCGCCGATCTCCGCCAAGGCGACGGTGACGACGAGCTACTCCGTCAATCTGGCGAGCACGCCGGTCGCCGCTGCGGGTGGGGGCGCCGCTGCGGCGGCGAAGAAGTGACGCGCGCCGCCGGCGCTTGAATCGAGGAGGCACAGGTGCTCACACGACGCGTGGCGTGCGGACCGATCGGCATCGATCTCGGGGCATCCAGCGTCAAGCTGCTTCAATTCTCGGACGAAGGGGGCCAGCCCTCGATCGCCGGCGCCGCCTATTGCGAAATCCCCCAGACCATCGAAGACGCTGACGAGCGACAGGCGTTCATCAAGCAGGCCGTTGCAGATGCCTGTCGCCGCGACGCATTCAAGGGACGTCGAGCCGTCGCCTCGCTCGGCCTCAGCGACTTCCAGATGAAGAGCATTCGATTGCCGCACATGCCGCCCGATGAGTTGGCCGCCGCGGTGGAGTTCGAGGCCAAGGACCGTTTCGGCCTGGAAGGGCAGGACGCGCAGATCCAGTTCATCAACGCCGGCGAGGTCCGGCACGGGAACGAGCTGAAGGACGAGATCATCGTCTTCGCCGTCCCTCAGGCGGTTGTCCAGCAGCGTCTGGAACTGTTGGAGTCGTGCGGCCTCGAGCCGATATCGGTGGACGCCGCGCCCTGCGCCGTCGCCCGGAGCTTCGTCCGCTTTCTGAGGCGGGCGGAAGACGCCCAAGCGGTGAACGTATTCGTTGACGTGGGCCGAAGCGGTACGTGCATCATCATCACGCGCGGCGCGGAACTGATGTTCCTCAAGGTGATCGACGTGGGGGGCGAGCAACTCAACCAAGCCGTGGCGAAGGCGCTCAACATCACCAAGGCCCAGGCGGCCGAGCTGCGCGTCCGCATCATGCGCGGCAGTACGGGCCGTCGGGCGGATGATCGCGCGGAAGTTACGGCGGACGTCTCCGCCGCGGTCGCCGACGCCGTGCGCCCGCTCGTGGACCGGCTGGCGCGCGACCTCCAACTGTGTCTTCGGTATTTCGCCGTCACGTTTCGGGGGCAGCGGCCGGACAGCCTGACCTTCGTCGGCGGCGAGGCGAACGAGCCGCTGCTGTCGAAGATCGTCACAGAAACGGTAGATATCCCGTGCATCGTGGGGCATCCGCTGCGCGGGGTCGGCCGCACGGAGATGCTGGGCGGGCGCGATCGACGCACCATCCAGCCGGCCTGGACGGTGGCGTGCGGTTTGGCGCTGCGGGGATCGGCGTGGGTCGGCGGACAGAAACACGGTTCCGCTTGGGGAGGGCGCCGCTCGCTGCAGGCGGCGGCGATGCGGAAGCAATGACGTGGGGGCAAGCGTGAAGGAATGCGATTTCATCCCGGCGAGCTACCTCGAGGCCCGGAAGACCCGCCAAGCCGTCAAGACGCGGAGTGCCTGCGTCGGGTTGCTCATCATCTTCATGGTGATCTGGGTCGTCGTGCACCAGCATCGCCTCGCCAGCGCCCAAGCGATGATTCCTGAATTGGCCCGGCAGCAGGACCAGATCGCCGTCCACATGGCGAAGAAGGCGTCGATGGAATCGGAGCGGGCCCGCCTGCGCGAGCATCGTGAACTGCTGCGGGAACTGGAGGAGCGGGTCAGTCCGGTCGTGCTGTTCAGCGACGTCAGCCGCCGGATGCCGTCGACGGTTGTGCTCGTGGAATTGTCTTTGGAGTGTCCCTCGATCGCTCGGTTTTCGGTCCTCGAGGAACCGGCGCCGGAGGTCGAGCCGCCATCTTCGGCTCGGCGACAGTCGCCGGAGAAGCCGGAAGCGCCGGTGGACGAGCCGTCGAAGCCGCGGCTGTCGATTCGCGGAATCGCGACGGCCGGCCCGGAGGTGGTCGGATTCGCGGCGGCGATCGAGAGTTCGCCGCTGTTCGATCGCGTGCAGATGGAGATGAAGGGGCCGACGATTTGGGGCGGGCGGCACGCGCAGGAATTCGTTCTGACGTGTGACGTGCTGGAGCAGGAGGGCAGCCGGCCATGAAGATGAACATCGTCGGGCTCAATCTGCTGGTCATCGCCGTCGTCCTGGCCCTGACGGCGGCCTTCGGCTTTGGCCTGTTGCGGCCCGGTTCCCGGGAGCTTCAGGCGTGCCACGACCAACTGGCCGAGCAGGCGCGTGAGCTGCAAACCGCGCAGCAGCAGGTGGGGAACGTGAGCGACCTGTACGCCTCGATTCTGACGCTCGACGAAGCCATGCGCGACTTCCGTGTCCGACTGCCGGCGGACCGCAAGTTTGGCGAGTTCCTCAGCGACGTGGCGGAGAGTCTCAAGTCATCCGCTGTCACGAACTACGTGGTGCAACCGACGCCGGCCCGGCGCGTGGCGAAGGAGAAGCTGCCGCCGGAGCTGAGCCAAGCCGACGGCACGATCATCTTGCCGGTGAGCGTGGCGTTCCAAGGCGGGTTTGCGCAGTTGTTCGAGTTCCTGGACAAGATGGAGGCGCTGCCGCGGCTGTCGCACGTCGAGCGGTTGAAGATCGTGAACAACGAGGCGCACCCGGGCGAAGTCGGCGTGGAGATCGTGCTGCACACCTACCACCGCATGGACTAGCGCCTCCGCGAGGCGAGCCGGCCGGCCGCGTGTCTGACGGTGCGGTTTCGCCCGGCGGCGGCCCGGCGAGGACAGCGAGGCAACCTGCCGAGGGTTGCGAACAACATGATGAAGTGGCAAGAGATCAAGGAAGACCAGGACTCAAGCGGCGGAGGCCTGCGATCGCGGGTCGGCGACTTGCTGGGCAAGTTCCAGCACGACCTGATGGCCGACAAGAAGAAGGCCGTCGTCTTGGCCGTCCTGGCTGTCGTTCTTCTGGTCGTCGCCGGCCGCGCCGTCTTTTCGGGCTCGACGGAGCCGGCAGGCGCATCGGCCGCGCTGGCGCCGACGTCCGTGGCTCCGAACGCCGCGGCCGCGCCGTCGCAGGTCCCGCGGGTGCGGCCTGAGCCGCAACAGGTCTCCGCGCCGACGTCGCCCGCCGAGCCAATCGTGGAGGAAGCGGTCACGGCGTTTGCGCCTGCGCGACCCGAGTCTCGCGAATCCGCGGATGCCGCGAGGGCCGTGCGTGTGGATCAGATGTCGCGCACGCTGCACCGCAACATCTTCAACACGCCCGAGTGGTCGCAGTTTGAGCCCGGCGAGGGTTTCGTTCCGGTCGGCGAGGCTAAAGCACAAGGCACGCAAGGTCCGTCGTTTTGGCAGGACGTCGCGTCCGCCCTGACGGCCAACCAGGCCCGATATCGACAAGAGCACCAGCGAATGGTCGAGGACCTGCGCAAGCTGCAGTTGCAGTCCACGATGACCGGTGCGGAGAACATCGCCTACATTTCGGGACGTCTGGTCCGACCGGGCGACGGGATCGGCGGTTTCTCGGTCGTACGCATCGAAGAGAAGCGCGTTGTGCTCGAACGAAACGGCGTCACCGGCATACTCGCGCTTCCTTGAAGCAGAACCTCCCTCGTCCGACAACCGATTGATTACGGGTACAAGGAGACCGCAAGGAGTCCGTCTCCGCAGAGACGCACAGGGACGGTGCAATGGTGTTGACGGGTCGTCTGAACAGCCCATCTCGTCATGCTTGCTTGGCAGAACAACGGCCAAGGCCTCCGGCCGGGGCCCCACCGCGCAAGCCGCGCTCTCATGTTGCGCTGGGCCGTCGATTCGCGTGGCTGGTCGTCCTGGCCATCGTGCTCGGGCGTCCGGCTGCCTATCTGGGGCAAGCGAAGGCGCTGCACCGCGCGACGGAATCGGTCGCGATGGCCGATGAATCATCGCGTGCGAAGACCACGCGGGCCGCAGGCGACCGCGATCCCAGTCGCGCGGGTTCTCCAGACGACAGCGATGCCGACCGGACGGGAACAATCGGCAACGGCGACGTTGGGGCGTGGCAGCCCGACGCGCCGACAAACGCCTCCGATCCCGACGCGGGCGGGGGCCCCATCGTCAAGGTCGGTCTCAACGACCGGGTCACGATGCACGTCGCGGGCCTGCCGCTAAGCGACGTGCTGCGGATGCTCTCGGAGCCGACCCACAAGAACGTCGTTCTGGCGGAGGGCGCCGAGGGCACGGTCAGCGCGAGCCTCTACGACGTGAGCTTCGAGGAGGCGCTGCAGGCGGTTCTCGTCGCCAACAACCTCGGCTGCAAAATCCGGGGAGACTTCATCTACGTGTACCCGCTGGAGAAGCTGGCCGAGATTCTCCAGTCGGAACGGAAAATCGCCACGCGCGTGTTTCGTCTGACCTACGTGAACGCGGCCGCCGCGATGAGCCTCGTCGAGCCGATGCTCAGCAAGATCGGCAAAGCGGCGGTGACGCCGCCTTCGTCCGCAGGCATCGGGGCGGGCGGCAACAGTTCCGGCATTGACGACACCAAAGGCGACGCGGTGGCGACGCCGGATACGCTCGTCGTCACCGATTACGTGGAACGCCTGGACGAGATCGCCGAGATCTTGAAGGAACTGGACCAGCGCCCCAGGCAGGTGTTGATCGAGGCAACCATCCTGCGAGCCTCGCTCGACGAGGACAACTCGCTGGGCATCGATTTCACGACCGTCGGGGGCATCGACTTCACGACGCTCTCCAGCACCAGTCCCGCCGCCCAGAGCATCACGACGGGCAACACTCCCCAGCAACTGCTCGGCGACACGACGCTGACGGCCCGGACCGACTTCAACTCGACGCTGCCACGCGGAGGCTTCACGTTCGGCGTCGTCAAGGACCAGATTGGCGTGTTCCTCCGAGCGCTCGAGCAGATCGCCGACACGGAGATCATCGCCAATCCCAAAATCCTGGCGCTGAACAAGCAGGTCGGGCAGGTCATCGTCGGCCGACGCGACGGCTATCTGACCACGACCATCACCGAAACCACCGCTATTCAAACCGTCGAGTTCCTGGAGACCGGCACCCTGCTGACCTTTCGGCCCTTCATCGGCGACGACGGCTTCGTGCGAATGGAAATCCACCCCAAGGACTCGTCCGGCGGCGTGGAGGACAACCTGCCCTGGGAAGCGACGACGGAAGTCACCAGCAACATCCTGGTCCAAGACGGACGAACCGGCCTGATCGGCGGCCTCTTCCGTGAGGTTGACATGACGGAACGGTCGCAGGTGCC
>CAZERK010000146.1:959-8014 GCA_964514515.1 uncultured Planctomycetaceae bacterium | reverse complement strand
GGCGGGTGGCTCATACGACCCAGGCCATCACCCATGCCCGGCGAACTCTGTCGCGCGAGGCGACGCGACTCGTCTGGCGTTGCCACCCCTCGGCCAAGGCAGAGGGCTCTCAACGAGCGATTCAGAAGGCCCGATGCCCTTGCCGACGTGCCGTTTTCATCCGAACGGGCGAGGGCTGCGCTCATGGAGGACGGGAGCAGGCAGCGGCCTGCGCCTACATGTTCTGGCGGTACTCGCGAAGCAGTCGCCGGTAGTCGCTCAGGCTAGAAGCCAGGCCGCCGGGCCGGTTGCGCGCCCGCCAGAGCGCCCGATGCCGTGCGATGATCGTCTGGATGTCGTTCGCGAGTTCGCGACAGGTCTGCCGCCGTCGCCGCGAATTCGGTTCGATGGCCAACGCCGCCCGACGGCACGCATGACGCAGGATCGCCAGCGTCGCCAGCAACTCCGCGCGAGCAAGCCGTCCTTCTTCGCCCTCGAACGCCGCCTTCTCGGCTCGGCGCGAAAGCGCATCGATGCGCCGGAGCATCGCACGGATAACGGGCCGCTCGAGTCTGCCCGGCGTCTGCTTCCGACTCGGCGTTGTCGTCTGGTCTGGCGTTGTCGCCCGGTCCGACGCGCTTGCCAGGTCTGGCGCGCTTGGTCCGTCCGGCGTCTGCGTGCGTCTCGACGCCTGTTTCGGTTCGGCGGTCAGGCTTGACCAATCCAACGCCTTCTGCATCACGTCGAAGAGTACGGTACGGTTCTTGAGCGGCACGTCCGCGAGTTCGTGGACCGTGCCGGCTTCCAACCAGAGCCGCCCAGCCTCGCCCTGTTTGTCGCCGAACACGCGCCGGCCCAACTCGCGGCCGACGTCGATTTCTGCGTTGGTCGCGCCGCACCAGCTCACGGCTGCGCCGAACAGGAACCCGGCGAAGCTGGCTGGGAGGTATTGCGGATGGCCGAAATCTCCCCAGTCGGTGACGAGATAACCGACGGCGCCGTGCCGACGGCCGCAGTCGGCGGCGATACGCAGATTCGCCAGGCTGTTCCGCGTTCGTCCGGCATAGCTGCACCAGCTCGACGTGCCGGGACAGACGTAGAACGTCAGCCCGACTTCGGCCAGCTTGGCGCACTGTTCGGCGAACGGATGATCGGCCTCGTAGCCCCAGATGAGCGGGATCACGTCGCGCGGCAATCGCCCGATGAGCTCAGGATGTTGGAAGATGATGTCGCCCCAGAACATCATCCGCCATCCTCGCCGCCGGACCGCCCGGTAGATCTTCAGCAGGAAGTCCAGGTACACGCGGCCGACGCCTCGACGACGGCACGCTTCGGCGCTGCGGCCCTGGCCCAGTTCCCACGTCTCGTCGCAGCCGACGTTCAGCAGACGGCTGGAGAAATGCGGCAGAAGCTGGTCGTAGAGCGACGTCACCAGGCGGATCGAGCCGGGGTCGAGCGGATTCAACGTACACCGCTGCTCGCGCATCGTGCCCCAGGGCGTCTTCCAGGGGCTGGTCGTCTCGGCCAATCGGGCGTACGGTTCGTGGCACAGCCACCGCTCCATGTGCCCGAAGGAGTTCTGGTTCGGTACGAGTTGGACACCGCGACTGCGGCAGTAGGCGTCGAGCGCCTCGATCTGCCGTGCCGTCATCGGCGAGGCGCCGCGCCAGACCCGCTCGTGCCCGGCATAGGCGAACGTGTGCTCGGTGTAGAGCTGAAGCTGGTTGATTTTCAAACCCGCCAGGAGGTCGATCAGCCACCGCAACGTGGCCGTCGTCGGCACCTTGTCACGGCTGATATCCAGCATGACGCCGCGAACGGGAAAATCGGGCCCGTCTTCGATGTCCATCGTCTGGACAGCCCGGCATCCGCTCGCCAGGAGCTGGCCCAGGGTCATCGCTCCGTAGCGAAAGCCGGCCTCGTCCGCCGCCAACAGCCGGATGCCACCCGGCCTGATCCGCAGCTTGTACGACTGCGGCGCCGCGCCGGGCCGCGCCTCAAGCCGCACGACGATGCCCGCGTCGCTCTCGCATCCGCCTGAGCGCGTCGATATCGTTTAGCCGCGACCCGAAGGCGTCTTGCCGCTTTCGCGTGGAATCATCAAAGTGCGCCGAGACGTCGTTTAGCCGCGACCCGAAGGGGAGCGGCGAACGCCGATTGAGCCTGACTGAGTCGAACTGCCTCCTGAGCAACTCCGCCGCCGGCTTGGCAACGGCTGCATCCTGCGGTCGCGGGGGCATCACGACGTGAAGCGGCTCCTTCAAGAGGAGCACGCCTGGCCGCAGCCGCACCTTCCGCGGCCGAGGCAGCACGCATTCAAACGAGGCGATTCGTTCCGACATGAGGCTTTGCCAATCGGGCTTGACCTGTCTCCGATTTCCGTACCCGTCGTTACGACGTTTGAGTCGCCACGGCAACCTCAAGCGTTGTACGTGCTTGGCGTTCGGCACGGAGGCGCACATGCAGCGTTCCCGGCGCGCTGGGAACGATGCACGCTGAATACGTACCCGGCGTCGCCGTTCGAGCCGTACAAAGCAAAGCCCCTTCGACCGCTCGCACGGCCGAAGGGGCTGTCTTCAAGCACCCCCACGGGGACTCGAACCCCGGTCTCCAGGATGAGAACCTGATATCCTAGGCCACTAGACGATGGGGGCCGGACAGCTCGGCTTCTCGGCCGAGCAGGACTCAAGGGGGACCTCTTCATCTAACTCGAACGGATGAGCGATGGCAAGAGGGAAAACGCTTGCGGCTCCGCAGGCCCGGGGCCATCGCGTTCTTGTCATGTTGCTGCGCCGGCGCACAAACGAACGGGCTGCGAGCATCGCAGCGGTGCGCACACGGTCCGTACGCCGTCCTCAAGCGGGCAGTCCTGAGGCTGCTTCTCATGGCGTCCAACAAGACGGGGACAGGCGTCCTCTAGACCCCCGACGGCGGAGAGAAACGTCCCCGGCAGGATTCGAACCTGCAACCTCCGGCTTCGGAGGCCGGCGCTCTGTCCAGTTGAGCTACGAGGACTTCGCTCTATCTTCTCGCGGCATTGTAATGCGACGATCGGCCCTTGCAAGCAGGGAGACCCCCCGGCTTCCGCAGGCTGAACGAGCGCACACGACGGAGCCGTGTCAGACGGCCGCCTCGCTGGACGCGGGATCCGACGATGGCCGACGAATCGCGACGGCCTGAGACATGGCGCCGCATCGTGCGTCCGTCTCCTGGTGCCACCAGATCAGCTCCAGCCGCCCGTCCGCGTGCTCGACGAGGGCGGTGCAGTTCTCCACCCAGTCGCCGGTGTTGCAGTAGAGGATGCCCTGCATCTCCTGGATGGCAGGCTGGTGGATGTGCCCGCAGATCACCCCGTCGAGCCGCTGGCGCTTGGCCTCGTGCGCCAACAGGTCCTCGAAGTTCGTCAGGTACTTGACGGCCTGCTTGACCTTCCGCTTGATCGCGCCGGATAGGCTCCAATACGGCTTGTTGAGCCTGCGGCGGACCGCGTTGACGATGCGATTGACGACGATGAGGTACTCGTAGGCCCAGCTTCCCAATCGCGACAGCCAGTTGTGGTACAGGACGACCGTATCGAACTCGTCCCCGTGCAGGACGAGGAAGCGTCGGCCGTCCGCCGTCATATGGTGCGCCTTGGAGACGATCTCGACCTCGCCGAAGCGGTAGCCGACGAAGGCGCGGAAGAAGTCGTCATGGTTGCCGGGGATGAACAGGACCTTGGCGCCCTTGCGCGAGCGTTTGAGCAGTTTGTGGACGACCTCGTTGTATTGGTTCGGCCAATGCCATCGCTTCTTCAGGGCCCACATGTCGATGATGTCGCCGACCAGGTACAGGTAGTCGCACTTGATGCTGTCCAGGAAGCTGTATAGCAGGTTCGTCTGGCAGTCTTTCGTGCAGAGATGCACGTCGGAAATCCAGACGCTGCGATAGGAGCGTTTCGCAGGGCGGTCGCCGTCGTCCGAGCCGGCGTCCTCCCGTCGCGGCGGATGGAGGTCTGACGACTCGTCAGACTCGTCAGGCTCGGCGAGGTTCGGCGACATTCGATTGGAGTCCTGGGCGGAGTTCCGCCGCGAATTGCTCGATCGCCTCCACAGCCAGGCGCCCGCCGTCGGGACCGGCTTGCTGAAAGTTCTTTGCATACGCGCCCTCCTGCGCCAGGAAGTCGCGGATGAGCGCTGCGGAAACCTGGCTTTGCTTGACGACCCTCCCGATTCCCAAGCGGCTCAATTGCGCGGCATTCAACCGCTGCTCCAGGCAGTTGATAGGCATGCCGAGCATCGGCTTTCGGAAGTAGATGACCTCGCCCAGCAGTTGGTTGCCCGTCGTGCCGAAGACCGCCCGACAGCTTGCCAGGTCCTCCAGGAACGGCAGGTTGGCGATCGGCTTGTACGCGATGTTGCCGTCGCGGCCCTGGCGGCTCACGCCGTACACGATGACCGGGCAGCCGGCCCCTTGCAGGGCTTCTTCGACGCGCGGCGTGTACTCGTGCTCGGCGATGCTGAAGTACGCGAGCAGGTGCTCGCCCCGCGTGGGCTGACGGCGAAGGACCTCCGGCCGCATCGCCGGACCAACGATGCGAACGCCGTCCCTCCGAGGCGCGGCGCCGAAGAAGCTGGCGACGATGGCTCGGTCGGGGCGCCCCAGCAGCATCCGATAGCCCAGAGCGTTGCCCCAACGGAGGACACGGTCGAGCAGCGAGGAAATCTCCAGCCTGCAATAGGCGATCTGTCCGAAATTGTCGAAACTGATGAGCGGCAGACCCAACCGTCGGGCCGCACGACTCGTGTAGATTTCCGAGTCTGTCAGAACGACGTCCGGCTCGAACGCCGTGAGGACCTCGCAGACCATGTCCAGGGTCGGGCCCTGCAGGAGCACGTCCAGCACGAGCGAGAGGTTCCGTTTGGCCGTCCGCCAATTCGAGAGCTTGCCGGCGCGGCGATACGTGTATCGCAGCACGGGAATGCGCTGGATGGGAAACTGCGCGCGAAGCGCCTCGTAGGCGTCGCCACCCGCCAGGATCAGCAGTTCGTGCCGATCGCTCAACATCGGCAGAACCGACGAGGCCCGCATGGCGTGCCCTCGACCATAGCCGTGGATGCCGTAGGCGATCTTCACGATTCGGTTCCTGACTCGAACGGGGCGGCCGCCGGCGCGGCCCTGCTGCGGCCCGGCGTGCATCCCGACCGTCGCGAGACCGCCGTCCTTGACCACGCCTGATATCCAAGCTATCGGTCCTCCGCCTCCGGACGCCCCAGCATTTGGTAGGCAGCGCGGTGCGCCTGTCGGAAGCGCGCGGATCGCCCAATCGCCGGAAGCGCGCGGATCGCCCAATCGCCGGAAGCGCGCGGATCGCCCAATCGCCGGAAGCGCGCGGATCGTCCGTCGCACGGCTGCGCGTAGCCGCTAATCACAGAGCAAACGGGATTCCTGCGAGCCGGGATTCGCAGATTCCTAACGCCGGCCTCATCCGACGCTCACGTTGCAGACGTGCCGCCCGCGAGAGTCGATTCGGCAGATGCTGCCAGGTTGGTATGATGAGCAACGGCAAACCAACCGACAGACGAAGCCGCTTGTGCGAGATTCCCATCTCGCACCTGCTTCTGCAGGAGTCCTCTCCTGCATTTGTCGAAATCGGAATCTGATCTGTGACCGCTGGTCCGGTGCCCGCGCTGGTGCAAGGCCCGACGCACCTCGGGATTCCTGCGCCTCGGCCAGCGGGAGTCCAACTCCGGTGAAAGGTATTCGTACGCACGCCCTCGTCCGCGGGATGGGAGTCCCGAGATCGTCCGTGCGAGATGGGAATCTCGCACGAGCGGAGCAGTGCGTCTGGTCAACACGTTGCGAACGGGCGATGCTCAAGAGCAGTGGCACACCTGGGAGGGGAGCACGGCAGGCGTCAGGCCACGTACTCGACGGCGCAGCACGTGACGCAGTTCTCGGCTTCTTGCGTGACGGCCTGATGATAATGCAGGAGCCTCGGACGAGCCCGGCCTTCGAGGACGGTCGCCAACACGTAGAGGCAGCCGGCGCTGCAGATGTGCGTGGGGTTTTCCGTCTGGCTCAGAAGTCGGCGGAAGGCTTCCGGCCCCTGTTCCATCAACTGTTCGACGGCCCGACGGTCCGAGGCTTCCACGGCGTGCAGTTGGTCCGCGTCGAGCTCTCGGTCGTCTTGGAAGAAACGGCCGACGTGGCTCAAGTCCGCCGCGGCGACGATGCAGGCTGGCACGCCGTCGCTCTCCAGTTCCGCCCGCAGCGCCTCGGCGAACCGCTTGAGGTCCGCGGCCTGGCCGTCGGGCGGGGGGCCGTCCTTCGACCCGCACGGATCGGAGCAGAGAAACGGCACGATTGAGAAGGCCCGTTCCGCCAGGACGTGCTTGAGCAGGACCGCCTGGAGTTCGACGGAATGCTCGCGGGCGTGGTCGACCTCCATCTCGCGGAGGTCCGCGCCGCAGCGATCGCTGAGGCGTTGCACGAACGCGGCGTCGCACGGCACGACGCCGAACGGCGTCTCGAAGTCCTTGCCCGTGCCGACGGGACCGTGCGACAGGCCGAAATGATTCGTGCCGATGATGACGAATCGCTCGGCCTGCGTCCGCTTCGCCAGGTCGCGGTAAGCCGCGCCGTAACACGGCCCGCCACGGGCGTAGTCAAGGTGCGGAGCGACGATGCCCAACAGGCGGCCGTTCGACGCAGGCCCGGCTCCCGGCGGCTTGGCCAGCATCTGGTCAAGATATTCGCCCAGGCGATCGACCGGCGCTCCCAGCGAATCCTTGTCACGGAGGGGGCGGACGGGCGCGTCTCGATACTGGCGGGTCAACTCCGCCACGTGCGCGGAGAATCGCGGCCCCTCCAGGAACAAGGCTTCGTCCAGTTGCGACAAGATTCTCCGGAGGTCGTCGGAGAACAGCAGCGTGCCGTGCCGCCGCATGAACTCCGCCTGGATATCGACGCACCGATGGCGTCCGTCCATCAGGGAGATGATCGTCAGGGCGGCGCCCGACAACGCGAGCCCGTTGGGGGCGATGCCGGTCGGGTCCAGCACGTCGATCGTCCCCGCCCGCGTGGTCGAGGGACGC
>CAZERK010000146.1:0-949 GCA_964514515.1 uncultured Planctomycetaceae bacterium | reverse complement strand
CTGACCCGTTGGCGGTCCTGGGCCGGTTTGCGACTGCACGTAGCGTTCCCGGCGCGCCGGGACGTCCGACGCATAGGGCGACTGGCCAGCCTTGGCGAAACGGGGGCGCCCCAGCAGCCGGCGAGCCCTTGCAAGCTGCACGTGTGCGCGCTCGCCTTCCGAGTCGCTCCGCGTTTGTCGCCCGTCTGCCGGGCGTCAGGACTCGCGGTCGTTCTGTGCGATGATCTCATGAAACGCCTTGGCGTCCGGGGCGGACAGGAGAGCTTCCATCACCGTGGCCTTCGTCACCAAACGGCTGAGCTTGGCAAGGGCCTGGATGTGCAGGCTGGTCGCGTTCGTCGGGCTGGCGAGGAGGGCGATCAATCGAACCGGCTGCTCATCGACGGCGCCGAAGTCGATTCCCTCGGCCGTGCGGCCGAAGGCGACGACCAGATGCTTCACGGCGTCGCATTTCGCGTGCGGGATGGCGAAACCGCGGCCGATGCCCGTGGTCCGCTGGGCCTCACGTGCGATGACGGCCCGAAGCAGTTGGTCCCTTGCGTCGGTATGTCCGTGCTGGGCCAACAGATCGACCAGCGTCGTGATGGCCTCCGTCTTGTCGGCGGCCTCGAGCGGGACCTGGATCAGGTCAGGCGGCAGATGGTCTGTCAGGTTCATTCTCTTATTTTCCCCAAAAAACAGCCGAAAGCTCGCTTATACCACGTCAAGCCTGCCGGCTCAAACCCCTGCAAGAGCCGCCTTTTAGCGCCGCGGGTTCCCGCTGTTGGGAAAATGCGTTCTCGCACGTCTCCCATCGGTCGGAATCCTTTGAGAGCCGCCGGCCTTGGCCGGCGGGTGGCTCATACTACGCAGGCAACCTCCAACCTCCCGCGCCTGGCGATCTCCATCGCGCGAGGCGAGGCGACTCGTTTGGCGGTGCCGCCCCTCGGCCTTGGCCGAGGGCGCTCAA
>CAZERK010000145.1:0-8037 GCA_964514515.1 uncultured Planctomycetaceae bacterium | reverse complement strand
TTGGATTGGGCGTCTCCTTGGGCGGCGCGGGTGCGGAGGATGACCGCCTTGGTCAGCTCGATCCGCTCGGTGAGGTCCTTCGCCGAGCGGCAGATACTCATCGGGCCGCCGTGGCGGAAGCGGCGTTTCGACAGCCAGTCGATGACCTGCAACTCGGTCCAGGGCGAGCCGTCCTTGTGACGCCAGTGCTCGGCCAGCCAGGTGATGTTCGCGGAGTCCAGCAGGGCGGCCTCCAGGCTGGGCAGGGCGTAGATGCCGGCGGGGCGGCGGGGAGTTTCTCGCGGAGGCGCGGAGGACGCAGAGGGGAAACGTCGGCCACGGGGGGCCGACGCTACGCGGGAGTAGTCGGGGGCGCGGCCGCGGACCAGGGCGTCGATCAGCTCGCTGGCCTGGGCGACAGTCAGCATCCCCACGCTGCCGGCGGGGGTCATGCTCCGCACGAGGTCGGGCGAGATGCCCCGCTCCTTGGCGGTGGCCCATATCTTGGCGAGTTGGGGGCGTGTGAGACGCATAGCTCTTAGCTCTTAAGTGTTGGCCGGAGCGGCTACTCCTCCGTGGGCCGCGGAGATGAAACGGTTGAGAGCGTTTCTCAATTGCTCCGCATCTTGGCCCGTCAATGAACCACGGAACACAGCTCCTTCCACCGTTCTGATGGTGAGCCACGCGACGTGATTCCCGTCGGCGTCGCGGACGTCGGGAACTTCCGCGTCCGTCAGTGTTATTGTGCCTCGCATGAGGCTGGTGTCGCATTTGAACCGCAGCGGTTCGACATGCGGAGGAAGCGGCTGTTGTGGAGACGGAACCACCCTCGGCCTGGGGGAATCATCTGGAGGCTTAATGCCGTCCCCCCTGATTTTCCCCTCCCGCAGAACATGCCCTATTGAAGGAGGAGGAGGAGACGGCTGAGGGGTGCATCCATTGGAGGCGACGTAGTCTACCGGAGAGCTTCCGGATTTCGGTGGACGACGTGGAATTGAAGTGCTCATCAGGATCTTTCTCCGGCTAACAGCTAAGAGCTAATAGCTGACAGCTTCTCAAAACCCGCCGTGGCGGTAGTACCATCGCACGTTCTTGAACGTGACCGGCCGGCCGTCGCGGCGGCAGGCATTCATGCAATCCTTCAATATCAGCCTGGCCACCCGCCGGCTGGCGACAGGGTCGTGGGCGCTGCACCTCCAGGGCAGCGTCGAGTAGTGCTCCCAGATGTTGCGCTGAATCTGATAGGGGCCGCGTTCGCCAGCCTTGCCGACGACGTAGTTGCGGTGCGTCGACTCCAGGAAGCGGGTGCGGTCGAGCCAGGCGTCGGGAACGTCGAAACGCCGAGACGCCGAGACGCCGAGATCGGCGGCAGGGCCGAACGCTGAAAGCTGAATGCTGAGAGCTATAAGGAGAGTCATCGGAGTCCGTTCCTTTCTGAAAGGCCGCCGTCGCGGTCGTTGTCGCTGTCGTTGTCGGTGTCGGCAGCGTTGACGGTGCCTGCGTCGGAGCCGGTGTCGCGGTCGTTGTCGCTGTCGCCGTCGCCGTCGCTGTCGTTAGCGTTGACGGCGTCGTCGTCGGTGTCGGTGGCGATGTCGTCGCCGTAGACGTTGTTGCAGAATAGGTCAGTTGGTTTTGCCGGCATCACCGAACTCCAGCACATCGAACCGCCCGTAGCCCATCTTCCTTGAGGCGCCCACGCCGATGAACTTGCCCGCGTAACTGAGGAGGTCCTTGAGCTGGTCCGGCTCGACGGCGGACAGATCGATCTGCACCACGCCGACGGCGTCGAAGTCCTCGATGACCTCGGAGCGGCGGAGCGTCCGCTGGTTAGACAAGGCCTTGCCCGAGCCGTCCATCGGGCGCACGTAGCGGGCGAAGACGGTGTCACACTTGACCCGGTCGGTCAGCAGGTCGCCGATCTGGACGATGCTGCGCAGCGACTCCTTCTTGATCCTGGCCCCGGCCGGAGCGGAGACGCAGGCTTGCACCAGGCATCCGCTGAGGTGGTGACGCGGGATGATGATGGGGCCGTCCGGTTCAGTCTGTCGATACCAGGGGCGACGCGACTTGGCGACCAGGGCCTCGTAATCCTGCACGGTCATGTTGACCCTTTGCAGGTACGCCTTGAGGGCGGCATCCCGCTTGTCCTCGGACCGGACGCGGTTGACGCCGCTCTTTTTTTGGATGTCGACGACGTCGGACAGCTCGGGCCAGTAGGGCTCGGCGATGTAGGAGCGGACATTAATTTTCAGGGCGATCTCAGACCATTCCATGACAGATTCCTTTTGCTACCATTCCCTTGGCGGCCGGTCGGCGACCGGCCCGTTTTCAACTAAAAACTGACAGCTTCGTCACGCCACTCTCATTGCCGCGTGGGCCTCGCGGGTGCGGTCGAGCCAGGCGTCGGGAACGTCGAAACGCCGAGACGCCGAAACGCCGAGATCGGCGGCAGGGCCGAACGCTGAAAGGTGAATGCTGAAAGCTATAACGAGAATCATCCTTGACTCCTAGAGTGGGGGCCAGTCAGTTGTTCCGGTGACGACTTCACAATCCATTCCGTCGTAGACGAACTTGGATTCGCCAACCCAACACGGGTGAACGTAGCTGCGCCTGACCTTCTTCTTCTGAGCGAGACGAAGCCGATCAATCGGGAGCTTCGGAACAGAGAGCAGTGGCACGCCGGATCTGGTCCAGTGGTAGCGGATGTGGCCGCGCCGGCCGTGCGGGATGGGACATGCTCGGTCGCTTGCCTCATCCGTGTCGCTAGATGGAAGCATGCGGTAGAGGCGATCAGTCCTAATGATCGAGATCAGGGGCTTTTCGCAAAACCGATGCTGGAACCCCTTTGTCCCGAACTGTCCAAGGCCGACGCGGAGGGCGTAACCACAGGGCAGGGCGATGCTGGACATCGACACGAGCAACATCATCGCTTCGATTTCCCCGGACAGCCCATCATCCCCCTGAAAGTCAATGTGCCAGTGCTCCGGGCCGTCAGCTAGTGCCATGTGCATGCTTCTGTTATCTTCTCGCTCGACAATCCTGCCGGTTTCTCTGAGCCATTGGTTCCATCGCTCCTTCCTGTCGAGCAGTGAGTGTTCTGGGCGCAGCAGCGACTTGATTAGGTTGCCTTCGAGTTTGAGGAACTCGCTCACGCGATCTCCAACCGCGTAACCATTAAGGCAGAGCGCCGCTGGATCGGAAGATGCGTCTCGAATAAGGACATTGGCAACGAAGGTGGATACGCCAAGCTGTATGACGCCGATGACGACACACCGGTCATCGGGAAACGGGAACTCATCCAGCGACTGCATTGATCTGGCAGCGCGCAGATCAATTAGGGACGATCCGGACTCCAAGCGAATGTTTGCGGAAGAAGCGAGGGCGGGCTCACACAAGAAGAACGAATAGCCCTCCAGCTTCCTGCTCAGGATGTGCTGTGAGCAGATCGCGGCGTCAGCCGCCAAGACGCATTCCCTGAGAAGCCTCTTCTTTATCATGATCTCCCTATTGCTGCAACAGGTCAAGCACCAGCAGCCTCACGCCGTCGATCGACTCTACGTGGCAGGCGTGGTCGCCGCGGAGGGCCGAGCCGTCCAGGCCGAGGGCGGCGAGGGCGCCGGCGAGCCAGACGCGGCGCTTGCCGCCGGGGCCGTCGATGTTGACCATCACGCCGGACTCGCCTTCGAGCGGGGCTCGAAGGGCCAGCGACTTGGCATCGTGATCCATCAGGATCGAGACCTGCTCGGCGACGCCGACGGCGCTAAGGTCCAGCGAGTTGAACCGGCCCATGCCTTTGCCGCTGAGAGTGAAGCGGCCTTGCGGGATTCCGCAGCGACCGCCGGTTGGTTGGAAAAGGGTGTAGGACATATTGGCGCTCAGCTTTCAGCGGTCAGCAATCAGCCGACCTTGGCCATCGCCGCGGGTTCGACGCGGCGTTTCATCTCGTCGACGCACAGCTTGGCCTCGCTCGGGCCAAGGAAGAGATCGAGGGCCACGACCAGGTCATCGACGCAGACCTGTGGCCCCTGTTTGATGTCGATGGCGATCTCCAATACGCGGGCGGCCAGGCGAAGCCGGCCATGCCCATGCAGATTGGCCAGGCGGACCACCCAGGCAACGGCGTCACTACGCACCAGGCGCAGCCGACCATTCTTCACGATCAGGTCGATGTCGTCCCTGGTGAAGACGCTGTCGGGGATGGTCTGACCATCATCGTCGTGCTGGAGTCCTTGACGCTCCAGGGAGACCACCGGGAACATCCGGCTGGTAATCTGTGGAGAGATCGGCGTCCGCTCGCCGCCGCGCGATCGGCAGACGACGGCGTAGAACTTGTCATCCCCGAAGAGGATGACCGGGACATTCCTCACGCCGTCAGGGTCGCTCTTGTCGTGCAGCGACCTGAGCAACTCCAGGGCGTCGGCGGTGAGCTTCTGGCTCTCGTCGACGATGATGACCGTGTTCTTGTGGGCCTGAAGGAACGCCTCAATCTCGCGCTTCTTCTGGCGGGCGTGCGGAGAGTAGGTGCCGAGGCGGAGGGCGAGGTGCAGGGCGTCGATCACGAACTTGGCGTCGCGATCGGCATCATCACAGGTGATGAGTACGGCCCCATCGTTCCGCTCGACATACCACTTGGCGAAGAGGCTCTTGCCGCTGCCGGGTTCGCCGGTGATGACCGCCATCGAGCGACGGAGCACCGCCTGATTGACGGCGGGGACCATGACCTCGACGGCGGCACGAAGAGAGGCGAAGCCGCGGATGCTGGCCCGCTGGCCGCGCTGGTCCTCGCGGGCGAGAAACTGATCCACCAGGCGGCTGATCCGTTCATCGTCGCCCTTGTACGTGCTCTTGGTCCACTCGGTGAGGACGGACTGGGAGACGCCGATGTAGCCGGCCAACTTGGCCAGGGAGATCGGCTTGCCGTCGATCAGGTTGGCGTCGCGATAGGCGCGGAGGTCGCGGACCAACGCCGAGCGCTGGCCGGAGATGACGGGTTCGCCTTCCTTGAGCATCCTTGCCTCCACTCTGGCTTCCATGCCGAACTGCCTCATCGCCATCCCGCCAGGGCGGGCGGCGAGCGGTTCGTCAGGAGTCATGGCCCTCTTCCTTCGGTAGGCCGGGCAGGTCGGACAGACTCAACCTGCGCGGCGGCGGTTCATCCTCAATGACCGTCTGTGATCCAGGCAGATCGGCGAGGGTAACTGGTTTGCGGTTGATCGCTCGGACGGCCTCGTCAGTCTGCGAGAGGCGACGCAGGGTCTCGGCGCCGACGGCCCGCCGAATTCGCTCGGCGCCGGCGGCGATGTCCGATCTGACCAGTCGAATCGACTCCGGCCGGCGGTCCGGCGGAGTCGGCTCCGGACCACGCTCGGCCTGGGCGGCCGCGGTCCGCAACTCGGCGATCCGCTGGTGCGTGGTCTGCATCATCGTGTCGCGGGCCTTGGGATAGCGCTTGATCTCGCGAGCCGCCCTCTTCCGCATGGACTCGGCGGCGCGGACCTCGTCTCGGGTGATGCCGAGATTGCGGTCGGCGAAAGCGACGCAGATCGGCACGCCTTCCCGGTCGCAGAGTGTCACCCTGTCGGCATTGACCGGATCGGAGAGCAGCCAGACTTCCTTCCCTTGCAGCGGCCAGACCTGCTCATCCGCCTTGCCGTAGATGATGTTCGCGTGGCGGACGCCGTCCCGGGAGACCTTGACCGGTCCGTGCATCCGGCAGCAGCACAACTCCAGCACCGCCGGCTCCGCGGATCGCGGGCGATCGGTGTAGAACTGCTTCAGGAGTTGGCGGGGGCAGTATCCGAAAGCGCCGTCGCCGCTGACCGGCTCCTCGTGCAGTCCGGTCAGAAACGCCTGCCAGGCGTCGCGGACCTCTTCGACGGTGGGCAATAGCTCAATGTTCTCGCGGCTCCAGCGGTCGGCATCCCAAGGGCGCTGGTCCGGCCGGCCTCCCCAGTAGGAGGCGAAATGTTTGTCGAATCGCTCGGCTACGGCGTTGAAGCGGGACTCGATCGATTTGCTCCAAGGGTGCCGGACGATGGCATAATGGACGGTGATCGCGAGCCGCTCGAAGGCCGTTGAAACACGCTTCGAGTCGAATTCATCCCACTTGCGCTCGCGGCGGGTGCGGCCGGCGACAGTGCGATAGTCCTTGCCATTGTCGATGGTCACTTCGTCCGGAAGCGTGCCGGCCGTCTCGCAGGCTGACTTGAACGCTGACAGAATGGTGTCACTGTTGGCCGAATCGGAGATGTGCGTGCCGACAAAGTAGCGGCTGCGCACGTCCATCCAGGCCGTCACCTTCAGGCGGGTCCGTCGCCAGGTTCCGTTGGAGGCGGGGACGCGGGCCTGAAAGTCGAAGATGCGTTCATCGCCGACGAAGTGAGAGCCGGCGGCGGTCTCCTCCAGACTGCGGCTGACCTTGGGCAGGCACCTGGCGGCGAACTTGTATGGACCCTCATCATTGAGCACTCGCTCGCCGAGGGACACTCTCTCCTGGTAGGCGAGCAGGATGGTGCGGTAGCTGGGCCACTCCCAGCCGGGCTGCCCCTTGTGCTCCAGTTCGATCAGGCCGCGGGTGAGCTTGTACGCCTCGCGAACCTTGGTCCGATTGCCGGTCTGCTTGAAGCGGATAAATGCCCGCCAGGCCTCGGGACCGATCGTCATGGGCTTGTCCTCACCATCGTCGCGGCGGTATTGCGGAATGAGGCCGGTCAGCCCCTCCTCTGTATACTGCCGCTCCCACGTATAGAGGGTGGTCAGCGAGAGCCGCTTGACGCGGGCGTCGGGGCCGACGACGTGCTCGGCGACGAGGTGGCCGAGGTACATCGAGCGCAGGTCGCGCGGGGCCAGGCTGGGGTGCTTGAAGCGGAAGGCCGTCAGGCCGGAGAGGATGTCGCGGCGGGCCTCGGCCAGCTCGATGTAGCGGGGCCTCACGCCCTGGTCGACCAGCTCGGCCATCTGGGCCAGGTCGCGCCGGACGGGGTCGAACGGACGGCGGAGGCGCTGGTCGTAGCCGGCGTGCAGGTGCCAGACGCCTGACAGCTTGCGGGCCGTGCCATCGGCGGCGAGCTGGTCGTCGCACAGCCGGCGGAGGTGGCCGGCGGAGAGGCCGAGCTTGATCGCCGCCTCGGAGATGGGAATCCAGCAGTCTGGATGACCGACCTGGAGGTCGGTCCTACCCTGGAGGTCGGTCCCCCCCTGGAGGTCGGTCCTACCCTGGAGGTCGGTCCTGACCGGCAGATTGACCAGGGCGGCGGCGGTCATGCCGGTATCCTCCGACCTTTGTTGGCGGGCAGGCGGGAGAGGACGGTCCGCACACTGCGCGGGTCGGCGAAGGGGCCGCGGAGGCTCTTCATCTCGCCGCGGAAGTTGAAGTCGATCTCGAACTCGCCGCAGTGACTACATGACAGACTGATGGTGGTCAGGCCGTCGATGATTCGCCCGCGTCGGTCGAGGATCAGTCCGTGGGCGGGTCCGCGCGACCATTGGTCGCAACCGATCATCTCGCGGCAGGAGGGGCAGTTCATGGGCAAGCTCTTAGCTGTTAGCTCTTAGCTAACGGGGCGTCGCCGAAGAGGTTGGCCTCGCTGGCGGTCTGGACCGCGGCGGAGAGAGCCTTTTCCTTCGCCCTGATCTGGGCGGAGAGTTCGTTGGAGCGGCGGCGGCTGTCGGCCCGCCGGCACTTGAGGTCGGTGATGTCGCGGTTCAATACCGCGATCTCCATGAGTTCGTCGGTGTGGTTGCGGAGATCAGTCTTCTTTTTGGGCACGGGCTACTCCTTTGGCTCACCGCGAAGAGCTAACGGCTACAAGCTTCATCCAACCCGCGGGGGCCGAGGACGACGAGGGGGAGCTGGTCGATTGACTCGGCCACCCGCAAACGAATCACGGACAGGTGGTCGTCGCAGTCGCGGACGAACGCCTGCACGGCGACGAGCGGCCAGCGGTCGGAGCCATACGTCTTGATCTGGGCGGCGAGCAGGCGCAGCTCGCGGCGGATGTCGTCCATCCGCCGGCGGACGGCCTGCTCGACGAGGTCGGGATGACCGGTCAAGAGACC
>CAZERK010000144.1:0-8039 GCA_964514515.1 uncultured Planctomycetaceae bacterium | reverse complement strand
CTGGCGCTGACGGAGATCTCCGGAGTCGGCGGAGTGATGGTCATGATGATCGGCAACAGATTCAGCGCCGTGATCGGCCCCATCATGCTGCCGATGAGCGGAATATGGTACGTCCCGCCGAACGGAATCAGTGCGTCGGGCGCGGCCAGATCGTCGATCCAAGAGAAAAACGGCTCCTGGCGCATGTCCACGTTCGTGTTCAGCGTGGTCCACAACGCGACCCAAACCGGCATCTGCAGCATCATCGGCAGACAGCCGAACACCTGTCCGGCGGGGTTGATGCCCTCCTCCCGATAGAGCTTCATCGTCTCTTCGTTGAGCTTCTGACGGTCGTTCTTGAACTGCTGCTGGATCGCCTCGATCTTCGGCTTGAGCTTGGCCATGCCCTTCTGCATCTTCATCATGTTGATCTGTCCGCGCTTCGTCACCGGATGCAGGATCGTGCGGACGATGATCACGAGGATGATGATGGCGATGCCGTAGTTTCCGCCGAGGCCGTACGACTTCGTGAGCAGCCACAACATGGCGCGCGACAGCCATTCAAACGTGCATCCGGAATGGTCCGGGTTGCTGACGACGAGATAGCTGCGAGCCACGGCCTCGGGCTGCTTGTCGAACAGGTTCTTGCTCTTGGGGCCGCAGTACGCGTCGATTTCTTGGCTCCAGGATTGCCCCGCCTCCAATGCCTGCCCGCTGGAGAACTCCAGCAACACCGTCATGTCGCACGGGCCGTCCGGCGGCGTCGAGAGATCGCTGAATATCTTGCCTGAGACCTGGATGAAGGCCTCGGGATGCGCGGTCGGCGCCTCCGCCGTCGGTTGCGGCAAGGGGGCCACGATGCAGCCGAAGTACTTGTTGCTGACGGCGGCCCAGGTCAACGACCGATCCGCGACGCCCAGCGCCAGGGCGCCGTCCTCGGATTTCTTGAGGATGTTCGTGTGCGTCGCGCTCTTTCCGACCGACACGACGCCGTTGCCGTCCATGACCGCTGACATGACCCGCCGATAGTCGGACCGCAGATCCTCCTTCTTGATTCCGATGGGCCCCCGCTGGCCGAGGATCACGCTGTTGAAGATGCTCCCCGAGAGATTCTCCACGGTCAGGAGGATCTCCAGATGGTGCGATCCCTTGCGAAGTCGATAGACCTTCTCGATGGCTAGCAGATCGACGCCCTCTCGTCGGACCCGCGCGCGGAGAATCGCGCGTTCACCGTCCGCATCGTTGATCGTCTCCAGCGTCCAGTTCGCGTCTGCCAGATGAACCGTGTGCGTCTCTGCGTGCTGCACGAACCGCACCCATTCCGTCACGAACGACATCTGCGACCGGCCGTTCTTGGGATCGGGTACGAGCTGCAACAGATCATATGGGTCATGGCTGGGATGCCGTCGGTCCTGGGCGGCCTCGTTGCGGTATCGCGACAGCCGAACCGTCTCGACGCCGCCGCCGCGCGGGGATACGACCGCCGCCATCTCGTAAGGATTCTCGAAGCCCGGCGTCTCGCCGTTGTGACGGTCATCTCCCAACGTGACCGGCGGCACGGCGGGCGACGCAACGACGTTGAACAAGGCCTCGTCCTTCGTTGGGGTCGCGCGGACGGGCTGCGATTCGGGCGCCGACGTCAACTCGGCGGGCGCTCGATCCGTTGGCATCGTCGCAGGCCTGCTGGCCGGAGCTTCATCGGACGACTTGGATTGGCTCGTCGGCGCATCGGGCGGCTGGGGCGGATACCCGATCTCCATCACCTTGAGCCAGCCGAACAGGATCAAGATGCACAGGCCCGTGGCAAGAATGGTCCGTTTCGTCGCGTTGTCCATCTGATCCACCCAGTCCGCACGGAGCCGTCCGTGGCCTCGTCACCGGAAGCGGTCAAAAGATCGCTATCTTACGGAGAAACAAGCCGGCTGGAAGCTCGGTTACTTTCCTTCGTAAAGCCTGGCGGCAAGGAAGTCATCCAGATAGGGATTGTCGCGGATCTGCTTGGCCGTCACCTCGATGTTGTACTCGACGCGGACGAACTCGACCTCGTCGCCCTCAACGACGACATAGGAGGCCCGAGGATCGCGATCGCGGGGTTGACCGATGGACCCGACGTTGATAATGACCTTCTCCCCGCCGATCGTGTAGCGGCAGGATCGCCCCAACTCCTCCGGCGGCTCGAAGTACGGATCATCCACGAAGACGCCCGGGACGTGCGTGTGGCCGCAGAAGCAGGTCATCTGCTCCATCCGCTCGAAGTTGCTTTGGAGCTTGCTAGGATTGGCGTACACGTCGTCGGGAAACAGGTACTCGTTGATGGGTTTGCGCGGTGAGCCGTGAACCAGGAGCATGCCATCGATCTCGACCCTCGGCGCGAGCGAGCCGAGGAAACGCCAAAGCCGGTTCCGCTTCTCCGGGTCTGGTTCCTCGTCCACGGCGGAGCGCGTCCAGAATGCAGCTCGCTCCGCGCTGACGTTGAAATTGAGCGGTTCGTAAAAGACCGCGTGGTCGTGGTTGCCACAAAGGCTGATCTTGACACGTTGCCGGATCAGCTCGAGGCATTCCGCCGGCTGGGGCCCGTAGCCCACGATGTCGCCGAGGCAATAGACCGTCTCGATGCCGCGTCGCTCGATGTCATCGAAGACCCGTTGGAGGGCTTCGAGGTTGGAGTGGATGTCTGAGATGATCGCGAACATAGGCTCTGAAGACTATTGCCGCCGAGGCCGCCCCTTATTCCTGCGACGCCGGACGCGAACCGCCCCCGCCAACCTGATCCGCTGACCGGCCCGCCTGTCGGACACGCCAACCGGCACGCCTACCGGACAGAAGAACCTGTGCCGGACTCAGGCGGCGCCGCCTCGTCGATCAGCATGATCGGAATGTCGTCGCGAACAGGATAGCGCAAACCGCAAACCGTGCAGACCAACCGCGCCTGGGCATCGTCACCCGGCGCCGGTTCCCTGAGCACGACCGGTCCCTTGCAAGCGGGACAAGCCAGGATCTCCAGCAATTCCTTGCTGATCATGCCAACACCCGCCATCGACGACCATCAGCCGGATCGGTGCGATGGCATCGTTCGGGCCGTGGACTCACGCCATGCTAGGGATGTCGGCGTGCCGCGTCAACGCAGCCTTCCGCCTGAACGACGGTTCGACGCTCTCCGACCCGATTCAGCTTGGCGAGATCTTGGAACGTCTGACAAGGCTGGGTCCGGCCGCCGCGCGATGGCGTCGATGGCAGCAGACTCGAAAGGTCGAGGGCGCCCGTCCCGGTCTTGCCAGGCGTCCTCAGGGACTCGTCTGGGAGCGGCGGGTGTCGAACCGCCACAAGCCGGCCTCGCAAGCGGCTCGGTAAGCCTCGTTGATCTCGGCAGCCGTGGGGCGCCGATTGATGTCGCGATACGGTTCGATGGCGCCACCGCCGTCTTGCGGAGCGTCCTCGATGTGAGGCACGAGGTGGTCCGGATGGTACTGAGCCATGATGTTGACGTAGGTGTCTGGCGACACGGCCGTCGCCAGCCATCGGAAGATCGCCTGCGCTTCGTAGTGCAACCCGGGCATCAGCAGATGCCGAACCAGTAGTCCGCGGCAGGCTAGCCCGTCGGATGTGAAGCAAAGATCGCCGACCTGACGGTGCATCTCGGCGATCGCTTCACGGGCGCGGACCGGGTAGTCCTCCGCCCCGCAGAGCCGACCGGCGGACTCCGTGGACCAGAACTTGAAGTCCGGCATGTAGATGTCGATGAGTCCGTCGAGCAACCTCAACGAGGAGACGGAGTCGTAGGCGCTCGTGTTGTACACGATCGGGAGCGTCAGGCCTCGGTCGATGGCGATCGCAATCGCCTCGATGAGCTGTGGCACGACGTGTTCCGGCGTGACGAAGTTGACGTTATGGCAGCCCTCCTCCTGCAAGCCGATCATCAGATTCGCCAGTTCCGCGGCGTGCAGTTCCTTGCCAACGCCGCGTTGGGAGATTTCCCAGTTCTGGCAGAAGACGCATCGGAGGTTGCAGAATGAGAAGAAGATCGTGCCCGAACCTCGCTGACCGCGCAGGCAGTCTTCTTCCCCGAAGTGCGGCCCGGCCGAGAGAACGCGAACGTGTCTGCCGACGCCACAGAAGCCAGCCTCATTCTTCATTCGGTTGACGCCGCAGCGACGTGGGCAAGCGCGACAGCCGGCCAACTCTCGCCGAGCCGCCTCCACGCGAGCATCGAGGCTCGATCGAACAGCAACGTGCAGGTGAAGCGGCTTCAGGCCCGAAACGATGAATCTGCTCTCGCGACTTTCTGTCACGCTCAAAACATAGAATTCGCGTTTGCCTCTCGGCGACTAGGCAGGTCTGATTGGCACAATAAGACCATCCACGTCCGAGCAGAAGTCCGAGTCTGTCAAGTCGAAGTGATGGTCCTGGGAGGCGAAGGAAACTGGGTTATTCAAAAGGAAGCAGGCTTGCGAATTTAGGCAAGACGGGGCATAGAAGAAGGCGGGGAAAGATAGGGTGAGTATAAACTACTTTTGCATAAGGAGTTATGCGAATCGTATGGTTTCCGGAGAGCCCGATCGGAGGCTTGTTTCGCATTGGGGGCATGGCCATCTGTTTAGAGGGTTACGGCCATGAAGCGCAAGCGAATTCCGTTCATCGTGACGGCCATCATCGCGATCCTCATCGCCTGGGTGCTTTCAATTTCTGCCTCCATCGCCGACGCTGACGTGGTCTTCTATGTCGAGCGCCATGGCTCGAACGAAGACGACGGCCAAGCTCAATTCCTCGCTCTGCTGGGGGCCCATGCCGAGCAGGACTTCCAAGACGCCGCGTTGGGCCCCGTCGGCGCGGAGGTGCCGGAGCTGGCCTTTGATGAGCTGGGCGTTCGGCTCGATCTCATCGGTGAATGGGGCGGCGGCGCCTACGTGCCGACCATCGTCACGTCATCGGAGTTCTGCTACGCGGGACGCGTCTACGACCGAGCGCTGTGGCCCGGCAAGGCTTTGACGGTCACCTCCAGCGGTGACCAACAGCTGGGCGCGTTCGGCTTATGGCTGTTCGATGACGGCCGAGCGCTGGATGCGGCATACCTGATGAGCGCAGTCGAGGTCGATGGCTCCGCCTGGGAGGCCGTGCTCGAGAACGAGATTCCCCGCGATTCCAAGGGCCACGAACTCGAAGGCTTCATCGCTGTGATCTCGGACGTGGGCCTTGCCAGCGTGACGATCCTGCCGGTTGACCCTGTGACGGGGGACGTGATCGCCGACGTGTTCGAGACCGACCATTGGCTCGTCGCAGCCTACGTACCGCCGCCCGATCCCTGTCCGGTCTGCGGCGACCTGGACGGCGACGCCGACGTCGACGCGGATGACTACGCAGCGTTTCTAACGGCCTTCGGTCACGCGGCCGGCGACGAAGGGTACCTTCTGTGTGCCGACCTCGACGGCGACGGCCTGATCTCGCTCGTGGACTATCAACTGTGGTTGGGCTGCTTTGAGGAAGCAACTGCCGTTTCCGTTGGCGATGACCTGGGAGCGTGGGGCGAGGCCATTGCTCCGGGCGAGAGGGAGCTCAGGAAGCTCCATCGCCGCTTGTGGGCAGAGGCTCGAAAGTCCGAAGGCCATGCACGGCACGCCGAGCGGAAGGTGGAGCGCAAGGCGATGCGAGCCGATCGCTTTGAACGCCGCCGTCAGGCCGTGGAGCAAAGGCGCGAAGCGATGAAGCGCCGAGCCGCCCGGTTCGGCGGGGCGAACGCAAGGCGGGTTCGGTAGCGGCGCCCAGCTCGGCATCGGATAAGTTGGCTAGAACAAACCAGAATCGGGCCTCGCCAACGCCCTGCCGTTGCGCCCCGTGGCCAATCGGGCTCATGGGGCTCATCGCGTTGGTCTCTGTACACGGTCTTGGCTTGCTGTCGCGGCCTTCCCAGCTTCTTGGGGGCAAGGCAATCCCAACACCGCCGAGTATCTGCGTGACGCTGCGAGCGTGACAACGTTCAAAGTGATCGGGGAATGATCGCGCCCACGGCCCGCCCACGGGAGCATCCAGGATGATGCGCGCCCGCAACTCGACCGAGAAGCCCCATCCACGTGATACGAACAACGCAGTCAGACGGCGTCGGCCGCCGGGTCTCGCGCGCGACGCCCGGGGCCCGCGCGGTGCGGTCCGAGACGGGCGGCGCGGAGCGGCACTCGCTCTGTCGGAGCCAGGAGTCTCTGGAGCGACGGTCGGTTGGCAAGCCGCCCCTACGTCTTAATTTAGGAGGACACATCGATGAGAACGAGCCGGAGCGTCCATGCCGTCGTCTGGACCGCAGCCGCAGGCATCGTGGCGGCGGCGAACATCGTGTCTGCACAGGTCAGCGGGGTGCCTGCGCAACGGGACGCTGTGAGCCTGGCATCGATCATCGCGCAGGCGACCGACTATGTACTTCGCGCGGACAGCACGTTTGCGCAGGGGTGCATGGGGAGCGCGGCCGGAGGGCACGGCTGCATGTGCCCGCTGGAGGCGGCGTCGGCGTTCACCGGCGGCTTCGCCGTGTCACTGGATCACCATGCCCCGCCGGGCCACCACCGGTATCGCGTCGCCGTCGAGGATTGGCTGTTTGTGCTCGACGGAGCGGCGTATGAGGTCACGGGCGCGGGCTCCTATGACCGCTGGACGGACATGCAAGGCCATCGACGTCATAGCATGTCGATCGACCTCGTCATCTACGGCGAGGACGTCCACCTTTGGAGCGGCGTGCTCGATGATCCCGAATCAGGCGATGAGCCTCCAGGCGAGATCTGCCTCGCCCTCGAAAGCGACACGGAATGCTTCGGCTTCTTCATTGTGCTCGAAGCCGAGCGCCTGGGAGCGAGCCCCACGGTCCCGAACGGCCAGCCGCTGTTCGGAGGTCCGTGCGAGTACGCGGACACGCCCGGAACGTCGACGATCGTCGCCGTCGAGGCGCCCGATCCGAGTCTCCTGAACTGCTCCAACAATCCCGTGGAGGTGGTGTTCGACTTTTTGCCCGATGACCCGGCAAACGAACATCTGGCGGCGACGGGCGAGCGGCTGACGATCGGCGAGGGCGTCAATCCGCCGCGCGCGTGGGTCGAGGGCGAGGGCCTCATGGTCGGATCACAACATCCCTGCGTGCGCAGAGACATGGTCTCGGGAACGTGCACGCCGTTGCTGTTCGAGTTTCCTGACGTGAACGTCCAGACCGGCCTCGATGTCTGCTACGCAGCGACGACTTTCGCGATGACCGTTGTGCCCGTTGACGTCCCAGACGCCATCTACGAGCAGCAAATCGTGCTGTTGGTCGCCATCCGGAACTACGGTTCTCAGCCCGTGTCGGAGCCCGCACACGTTACGGTCGCCGCGCCGGGAGCGGACATCACGATCAAACCAGAGAACATCATGCCGTGGCACGTGTGCGAGATCGCGGTGGTGCCTCATGAGCCGGCGGCGATCGAACCCAGGGCGAGGTCGTCTCCGGAGGGCGGCGGCCGGCCCGCGCATCCCCCGGGCGAACCTGTCGTGGTTCAGGTTCGGGCTGAGCGGAACGGCTTCGAAGAGGGGCGGGAGGTGAGCATCAATATCCTGCCGGGCGAAGACGCGCTGCTGGCGGACGCCGCCGCCGTTCGAGACCGGTTCATTCCATATCTGCACGAGAACTACCCATGGCTCGGCATCACCGAAGAGACGGTGTGGAACGGAACGATCGTGAAGCCGCACTACTGGGTCGTATCACACTATCTGTTCTTCAGCGAGAAGTGGGAGATGGGCGTGAAGTGGCACAACACGGTTCCACCGCACGACTGGGCGGAAATCTATCTGCGCCATCGATACACGCACATCCCACCCCAATACGCACTGCGGATCTCTTCCCTGGGAACGGAGCCGCCGTTGCAGCCGTTCCCGGTCGATCCGCCGGAGCAGGTGGATCGGTAGGAAGGAGACCTCGTGCGCTTGGGCAGGCTTGGGACCGTTAAACGACGGAACGGGATGACACGGCTGGACACGAGAGAGGTGGATCATGCGGGAGAGCATGAGGTACGTATCAATCGGAATGGGCATCGGCCTTCTGGTGGTGTTGC
>CAZERK010000143.1:0-8047 GCA_964514515.1 uncultured Planctomycetaceae bacterium | reverse complement strand
ATCCGGATGACATCCCGCCCGAACTGGGATTCACGCTGATGGATATCGAGCGGCAGAACTTCCCGGATTGTGAGACGTGTCCGGGCGACGTGGACGGCTCGAATCTCGTGGATTTTGATGACGTCCCGCTCTTCGCGGACGAACTCCTGAACCCCGCTCCGAGCCATTGCGCGGACGTCAACGGCGACCTGAAGATCGACGGCTCAGATATCCAGCCGATGGTGCAACTCGTGCTGGCCGACGGCGGCGCCGGCACGCCGTGTCCCGCGGAGACCGGCGCGTGCTGCAACCACGGCGGCCCCGGTGTTTGCGAGTACACGATAGTGGACGAGTGCATGGGGCCGGACATGATCTGGCTCGGCCCGGATTCAAACTGCGACGATTGTCCGTGCGCGGTTCCGTGCGAACCCAACGAGGGCGAGCCAATCTGCGGGGACGGTTACCTCGACAACTACAACGGCGGATGCGGTTCCGAGCCGGTCGTCTTCCAGCCGATCGAGTGCGGCCAGACGATTTGCGGTACGAGCGGGACCTTCCTGGTCGGCAGCAGCGAATACCGCGACACCGACTGGTTTGAGATCACGACGACCGAATCCTACGACCTCTACTGGACGGTCGAGGCCGAGTTTGCGCCTTTGCTCACCCTCATCAAGACCACGACCCCTGCCAATTGCAACGTGATGGAGTTCCTGGACTGGGCGACGGGGGGCGCGTGCGAGGCCGTCGCCGCCGTGGCGCTCGGGGCCGAGCCGGGCACGTATTGGCTCTGGATCGGTCCGAGCCAGTTCACGGGCATACCCTGCGGCGCTCGCTACCGGGCGACGCTGGCGTGCGTACCAGTCGACGTTCTCGGCGCTTGCTGCAACGATGAATCGAGCGCCTGCGTTGACGACGCGCTGTTCGAGAATTGCACCGGTCGATTCGCTCGCGACACGCTGTGCGAAGACCTGGTTCCGCCGTGCGGCGGCTGTCCCGAAGACACGTTCACGCTCCAACTCCTCACGGACAACTACCCCGGCGAGACCACCTGGGACGTGAAGGATATGGGCGGCATCGTGGTTTGCAGCGGCGGCCCGTACGAAGAGGAGAACACGTCGTACCAGGAGTTCTGCTGCCTTGATGCGGCCGGATGCTACACGTTCACGATCTACGACTCGTACGGCGACGGCATCTACTGCAACTGGGGGGAGGGTTACTACATCGCGTAGCTGAACGACATGCCGGTTGCCGAGGGCGGCGAATTCGGTCATGAAGAGGCCTCCGGCCCGTTCGGCGGCGGCTGCGAGGAGGGGGCAAGTAGCCGGCTCTCCGGAAGCGGGGGCTGACGCGCCCCTTCAGGTCGCGGCTGAACGATGGATCATCCGCCGGCTGCAAGGGCGGCACAAGAACGGTCCGGTTCCCTCGGGGAGCGGTTGGGCGATCAATCGGTTGATTTCGGTCGGATGAGCGGCATATCGTTACCAAGGGGGCTTCGCGCGCAGCCTCCGTAGATGGCACCCGCGCGAACGTCCGCTATGCCCCGCCAGGAACGACCGCCACCATGAAGAAGACGCTGCTTGCCATCGTGATGCTGCTGCCTGGGCTCGGGATGAGCGGCCAATGCGACCCGATCTCGTTCCCAGGTGGCCAGAGTAGCGATTCAGAAGAAGTCCCGTCCGTGATCCTGCGGATCAAGGACGCAGGCGGCACGACGCTTTCTCGGGCATCGATTACTGTCCGGCTCAACGGGGGCGCTCTCGTGGAGGGCGCCTGCGACGGGAACTGTAACGGGATCGTCCTGGCTTATGAGACGACGGGGCAGTTCGACGTTACCGTCAGCGCGCCAGGGTACGTCACCTGGCAGGAACGAATCGCGGTCGTCGCCAACGAAGACGGCAGCCATCCCATCACGGAAGAGCGCACGGTCACGATGCAGGTCGATCAGAGCGTCGCCGTCCTGGCAGGCTGCTGGTACACGTCCAATTACTACGGCCAGTCGGTGCTGCGTTTTGACAATCGGGGGCGGATCGTCGGGGCGATTCTCTACGACCGCATGGCCGCCGGCGACGGCAATATCTACGTCGCCTACAACGGCCGTCAGATCGCCGGAGCGTCGGGCCAAGGCGTGGTTCTGGGGACGGCTGCCGAGCCGACTCGCGTCGGCGACGTCTTCTACTTCAGCACGACGACGGTGGGCTTCCCGGTCGGCTTCATCGACGCGCGGATGTCTGCCGACTACAACACGCTGACCGGCACGCTGGGCGGAACCGCGGTCGTCTATACCCGTCTGGATGAGACGCCCGCCGCCTTGCGGGATCCCTAAATAGCCGTGCGCGATTCGGGGACGCGCAGGTAGCGGCCAATCCGTCGCGGCGGATCGGCCGTAGAATGCGCCGGCTGCGGTGCTCCGCAACGGCCGAGCGGGAGCTCGGCCGCTACGATCTGCGTCGCAAGCTCGCGCACGGTGATTTAGGGCAGTTCATGTTTGCGCGTAGCATCGGCCCCCAGCGGCCGATGCCTGTTGCCGAGGGTATTCTGCTTTGTGATGCGTCGGCCGCGGGGGGCTGACGCTACATCTACGCCTTCGTGCCGAGCGGCGCACGCAGATGCCGCCCGGAAACGGCGGCTCAAGCAGGATGAAAGCAGGGGGCTACTTCAACTCGACCGACCAGTAGGCGTTGTCCAGGAACGCCTTCCAGGTCGCGTAGCGGCCGTCGGTGAGCCTGATGGTGATGACCGGATTGCGTCGCGGCTTCTTCGGGGCGCGAATGAGGGACAGGTGCGCCTGGTCGGGCGTCCGGCCGCCCTTCTTGATGTTGCAGTTGATGCATGCGCAGACGATGTTCTCCCACGTCGCCTTGCCGCCCATACTCTTGGGGACCACGTGGTCCAGCGAAAGTTCCGTCGTTGGGAACTTCCTGCCGCAGTACTGGCAGCAGTTGCCGTCGCGGGCGTAGATGTTCCGACGGTTGAACTTCACCGTCTGCTGGGGCAGCCGGTCGTAAACCGCCAGACGGATGATGCGCGGCACGGCGATATGCAGCCGGACGGTGCGAATCCAGTCGTGCGCGTCAGGCTCGAATTGCCGGGCGAGCGAGCTGAGCTCGCACCATTCGGAGAAGTCGTAGGAGGTGTAGCGGCCGCTCTCGAGATGGATGACTTCGGCCAGCTCGCGGCACAGCAGACTGAACGCGCGCCGCACGTTCACGACGCGCACCGCCAGGTAGTTCCGGTTGAGCACCAGAACGTTGCAGCTCAGACCTGTTGACTGGGCTATCATGCGAGCCCTCGCGATCGTTTGCCTCCCGCCGTCGTGTCGTTCAGGATGCCCCGACCGCCAGGCGCGGCAGGCCGGCCTATGCCTTCCGTTCCGCCTCCAGAGCGCCTCCTCTCAAATGATATGTACAACATGGCGACCGTGCAAGAGACGCGGCAGGCTCGCTTGATGGACCTGTAAAGGTGCGTTCCGCCGTGGCGGCGGCGCGAAAGGCGGCGCGTTGGAACCCTGCGGCGGCGAGCTTCCATGACGGCAGCGTGCGGTTCCTCCGCCCTCCTCGCGGCGATTGTTAGCATTGCGCTTGGGCCGTCCAACAGAACCGCCTGGCGCGATCTTGCGAGGCAGACAGGAGCGGCCCTGTTCTGGCGCATGCCGGCGCGGCTGGGGCTGGGCCGTCGGCGGGCATCAGTCCGCCGCCATGATTGGGATCAGCTCCAGCGGATCGCGGATGATGAAATCGGGGTGGGCGGCGAACAGGTCGGGCTCGTCGCAGAAGCCCCAGGTGGCGGCTACGGCACGCATCTTCGCGTTGCGGGCGGTCTGCACGTCGACGGGGGAATCGCCGACCAGATACACGCGACGGGGCTCGACCTGAAATCGGGCGGCCAGTCGCAGCGCCAGCTCCGGTGACGGCTTCTTGTCCTGCTCGCCTGTATAGCCGAAGGCTTCGGCGAAGTCGTCGGCGAGATCCAGCTCAAGGAGGACCCGGACAACGAGATCGTGGGGCTTGTTGGAGAGCACGGCGATCGGCGTGCCGTCGCGCTTCAACCGATCGAGCAACCGCTGGACGTTGGGATAGGGCTTCGTGCGCTCGCAGACGTGCGCGTGATAGGCCGTTCGGGCGTGCTCGACGAGCGCGGAAAGCGTCTCCGCATCGGCATCCGGGGCGGCGCGACGACAGAGCGTCGGCAGGCCGTCGCCGATCCAAGTGCGCACGCGTGGAGGCGTCGCAGGCGCACGGCCACACGCCGCCAGCGCCGTGTTCAGCGCCGTGGCGATGTCCTCCAGCGAATCGACGAGCGTGCCGTCGAGGTCGAAGATGACTGCCGATTTGTGCCCCATGTCGTTCGGTCCGTTCGATGCGGAGCAAGTCTCTGCGAGGCGATGTCGGTCTCGCGCCGACAACAAACATATTGTGCGGCCAGAAAAAATGGTTGACAAAGCATCCCGCGTCCCTAGACTTTTTTTTGTAGAAAGGAGGTGACGCTTATGGCTAAGAAGAAGAAAGCAAAACGCGCCACCAAGAAGAAGGCTACAAAGAAAGCCACCAAGAAGAAGGTCAAGAAGGCGACCAGGAAGACAACCAAGAAGAAGGTCGCCAAGAAGGCTACGAAGAAGAAGGCCCGGCGCAAGAAGGCCAGGAAGTTCCTGCCTCTGGCTCCGCCGATTCTGTAGCCGACAAGACATCGACTCCCGCGGGTGCGGGAGTCCGGCCCTCGGATCACCCGAGGGCTTCGAGAACATGGAAGGTGCTCTCGCCCCGGCGGCGCCTTCCAGTTTTCTTGCGCCCGCCGCCCGATCCGCGTGGGACAATCGCATTCACACCATCACGGCTCCGACCGCTGTGATTGGTTCCAGGTCGCTGCGGCGGTTATACTGCCGACCGGCCAGTTGACGGGCGTTAGGCCGTCGGCGCCGCGCGGTCGACGCCACGAGGGCCGGCCATGGAATGCATGCCGATCATCAATCAAAAGGGGGGCGTGGGGAAGACGGCGACGTCGGTCAACCTGGGGGCCGCGCTCGCCCAGCGAGGCAAGCGCGTCCTGCTGATCGACCTCGATCCGCAGGCCCATCTGACGACGCACCTGGGGTTGGATGGCAAGACCCAAGGCGCGGGCATCTACGAGGTTCTATCCAAGGGGCTGCCGCTGGAGTCGGCGATTCACGCGTACTCGCCGTTGATCTCCGTCGTGCCGGCCCATATCGATCTGGCGGCCGCGGAGACGGAGCTCATCACGGCCGTTGGGCGCGAGGTGATTCTGCGCGATCTGCTTGCCAGCCGGTCCCGGCCATTCGATATCGTTGTGATCGACTGCCCTCCATCGCTCGGCATCCTGACGCTCAACGCGCTCAGCGCGGCGACGCAGACGCTGATCCCGCTGCAGCCGCATTTCCTGTCGCTGCAAGGAGCGGGCAAGCTGTTTGAGACCATCGCCCTGGTCGCCCAGCGGATCAATCCGAAGCTCCGGGTCGCCGGTCTGGTCGTCTGCATGTACGAGCCGGGCACACGGCTGTCCGGCGAGGTGATCGAAGATTTGTCGTCCTTCCTAGAGGCGGCCCGTGGCACGCCGGTCCCGTGGCGCGACGCTCGATTGCTCAAGACCCGAATTCGCCGCAACGTGAAGCTGGCGGAATGCCCCAGCTACGGCCAGACGATCCTGGAGTATGAGCCTCGATGCAACGGCGCGTTGGACTATCTGGCTCTGGCGGCCGAGGTGTCGGAGATGATTTGGGGAGAGCCGGCGGCTGCAGACGTTGCGGCGCATTCGAGCGGCGACGAGACTTCTGCGAGCAAGAGCGTTGCCACGGAATCGAGGAATAGTGAGACTCCCGAATGCCGGGACGCTGCCACGGAATCGCGCAGCGGCGAGCGGCCGACAGGCGAGGCCGATCCCGAGCAAGCCGACTCCCCGCGCAGGAGCATCTCTGAAGGCGACACCCAGCCCACAAAGGCGATTCCGATCTCGGCCCTTCGCGCGGACGTGGACAACGATTCGTCGGCCTCAGCGTCATCGGCGGGCGGCAGAGGCGGCCGGCGCCTTCGCTCCGCGTCGTGTTGAGTCTGGTCGCGCTCTCAGACAGGAACCCCGCCGGGCCAGAACGATCAGCACGGCTCGACCGGCCGCACGCAAGCGGCACGTCTGGCTTTCGCGCTCCCCTTCGGGGCGCGGCTAAACATCGGAAGGCGGACGGGAGCCAAGACGGGGCCGAACGTTGAGAGGACGGGGTTGAGCGTTGGCAGACGGGAGTAGGCGAGGGCGCGGCGCGGATGATGCTCAAGTCGCGAAGCGTGCGGCCGGCCGGCTGGCTCCTGGCGCTTTGCGCGGCGTTCGCCGCGACGCATGTGCCGCTGCCGGCGGCATCGGCCCCTCGCCTCCCCAGCGACAAGCTGCTGCATTTCGCCGGCTTCGCCGCGCTGGGCGCGGTCACGAGTTGGCGGGCTGGAGCGGGCGGTCGAACGCCGCGGCCGAAGACTCTGATGGGTTGGTGGGGTTTCCTGGCGGCGTACGCGGTCATCGACGAGCTAACCCAGCCCTTGAGCGGGCGGATGTTTGAATGGGCGGATTGGGCGATGGACCTCTGCGGCGCGGCTTGCAGCCTGTTGTTCCTGGCCGTTTGGCGGCGAGAGGGCGGCAGATGATGCTGAACAAAGCGGGGGCCAACGGTTGCCGTCGTCGAACGCTTCAGCCGTCGCCGCGCACGGCCGCTGCGGCCGCCGTCGCGAGGCGGTCATGGCCTTCTGCCCCGCGTTGCGTCTGCACGGCGACTCGACGACCGGTCGGCATCGCCGCCTGCTGCACGGCCGCGTGCGTAATACTGGTCGGCTGCGACAACAAGGCGCCGCCGCCGCAGATTCAACTCCGGGTCGCGCGAGTCGTCTTCGTCGCCGCGCAACAGGGCGATCCAACCTGGACGGCGATTCAGGCCATCGCTCGCCGATTCTGCCGCGAGTACCGGCGCGCGGAGGTAGAAGTCGTCGGGCCGGAGACCGGCGGATCGGCAGGCCAAGACAAGCTCCTGAAAGACCTGATCGTCCGACCGGTTGACGCGGTCTGCGTGGTTCCGGCCGATCCGCAGGCCGTGGCCTCTACGTTGAGGGACTTGGTGAAGGCCGGCAAGCGCGTGGTGACCGTCGGGCGCGACGTCCCCGAAGGCGGCCCTCACGTGTTCTGCGGCCCGTCGGAGTTGGAGCTGGGACAGACGGCCGCCCGAGCCTGCGTGCGGGCGTTGCGAGACCGGCCACAGACGATCCTGCTGCTGCACGCCGGATCGACCGACGACGTTTTCGGCCCCCGGTATAGCGGATTTATGAGGGAGCTGCGGACGTTCGGCGACATCCGCGTACTTCGGGAGATGGACTGCGGCGGGCGCGTGTTGGACGCCCTGCAAATGGTGCGGACCGAATCGCACAAGTACAGCCGGGCAGGCTGCTGGGTCTTTCTAGACGACTGGGCGTTTCAGGGGGTGCCACAGGAAGAGCGCCTGGCGCCGTTGGGCATGGGCGTCGTTCTTTGCGGCGCCTCGCCGAAATACTTTCCCCGCATGCGCAACGGCGAGATCGCAGCCATGATCGGGTATGACTTCGAGAAGGCAGTTCACGCGGCCCTGTTCTCGGCAGTACAACCGCCCGGCGAGTCGGGCGAGGAGCTTCCGAGCGGGCGATTCATCTCTCCAGAAATCATCACAATCGACAACCTCAGCGCCTACGAACAGCGGTGGGAGTCGTGGCGGCATGGCGCGCCCACTTCAGTAGTCGACACGGCAGACGGCGTTTGATGACGAGTGGGGCCTGAGCAAGGCACGGTTCGCTGTACCCGTGGCCATTCCGGCGCGCCGGGACTCGCACGGGCATACAGACGGCTGAACGGGCGAACAAAGAAGTAGGCAAACAGTGTCTTGCCTGGGGTGGGACGGCGGGGGTATAATATAGGAGCAACACGGGGGAAGGAGGATTCCGCATGAGACGATGGACGGTCGGGAGAGGAATGGGCCTGGATGGGCAACGGGCATGCCATGCTGCGCTGGTTGTCGTGGCGGCGGTGGGGCTGTTGTGGACGACGGCGGCGCGGG
>CAZERK010000142.1:0-8067 GCA_964514515.1 uncultured Planctomycetaceae bacterium | reverse complement strand
GCTCGTAGGCTTCCGACACGCGCTCATAAAGCAACTCGGCGGCCTTCTCCGGCTTGCCCCAGCTTTCGTATAGGTGGACGATTCGCTCCAGAGCCTGGATTCCGCGTAAGCGCCGGAGACCGAAATCGGCCGTGATATGGGGATAGCTCTCGACCAGCAACGGCTCCGCCTCGGCGTATCGACCTTGGGCGCACAGGCATTCGCCCAGCAGGCTCTCGGTGGAGGCGATGCGCCAGTCCTCTTTCGGCAGGCCAATGCGGCGGCTTGCGAGGGATTGCGCAAGCAGCTTCTCCGCCGACTGCGGGTCTCCTTGGGCCAGACAGATACGCCCCTGCAATGCGCGTGTCGTGGCTAGCCACAGATTGTCTTCAGACAGGGACCTCAACTTGCAGATTCGTTCCGCCTGTTCGCACAACTTCCCAGCTTCCTCGAAGTCGCTCATCTCGATTCGCAGGCCCGCCATGTCGTTGAGGGCTGCTGCGATCTTTGGATCGTCCTCGTCCAGGGTCTTCCTGCGCATGTCGAGGATTCGACGGCCAACCTCCTCGGCCTGCGAGAACCGGCCGTCATTTGCGTAAGCCATGAACAACTGATACGAGATCGCCTCGACCCTCGGGTGGTCTTCGCCTTCTCGCTTGCGCGTGGCATCCATCGCACGTTGATACAACTCCGCCGCTTCGGCGTATCGACCTTGTTGTTCGCAAAGGTCGGCAAGCAACGTCTGGACATTCGAGACTGCCACATGCTCCGGACCGACCATCTTCTCCATAATGGTCAGCGTGTTTCTGAAAAGAGGCTCAGCCTTCGCGAACTTGCCTTCCCGGGTCAGTACGCCGGCCAAGTCCGTTGCATCGATCAACGTGTCGGCGTGCATCGGTCCAAAGGCTTTGCTGGCAATAGACATCGCTCGCGAGTAGAGTAGTTCTGCCTCATCCAACTGGATCTTGTCTTCGAGAATCAACCCGAGGGTGCGCATGCTGCGTCCAACGTCAGGGTGATGATTGCCGAGAGCGGCCTCTCTGATTGCCAGCGCACGCCTGCAGAATACCTCGCCCTCTTCAGATCGTTGCTGAGCCCAATACAAGTAAGCCAGGTTTTGGAGACAGTTGGCTGTGCTTGGATGTTCGGCCCCCAAGGTGCTCTCGCAGATGGTCAACGCCCGCTGATACAGACGCTCGGCCTCCGCGGGATGGCCAGTCTGTTGGTACAAGGCGCCCAAGTTGCTGAGAGTCGGCGCAAGATCGGGATGCGGTTTCTTAAAGACCGCCTCTTGAATCGCCAAAGCTCGCTCGCAAAGCGGCTTCGCCTCCTCGTACCTCTCTTGGTCGCTGAGGATCACCATGAGGCTGTTCAGGCTCTTTGCGACCTCGGGATGGTTAGGGCCGTAGGCCTTCTCGTTAATCGCCAACGCTCGTCTGTAGAGCCTCTCGGCTTCGTCGTTTTTTCCTTGGGCACGGCATACATCTCCCAAGTTGTCGAGGCTCATTGCGATATCGGGATGGTCCGCCCTAAGCGTCTTTTCCCTGATCTGCAACGACCGCCTGTGCAGGGTCTCCGCTTGGCTGAACTTCCCCTGTACTTGGTGCAGCGAAGCGAGGTTGTGCAGCGTTGCCGCGACCGCAGGATGGTCCGAGCCGAAGACCTTCTCCTTGATCGCCAATGCCCTTCGGTAGAGCGGTTCAGCGCGGCCGTATTTTCCCTGTTCGCAATACAACGCTGCCAGACTATCCATGATGGACGCCACATCAGGATGGTCATGCCCGCGAGCCTTTTCCATGATGGCTAGCGAGCGTCGAAGAAGCCGCCTGGCTTCCTTCAACTTTCCACGAGCGTGATACAACGCCGCGAGGTTGTTGAGGACCCTCGCAGGCTCAGGATGGTCGCCGCCGAATCTCCGTTCGTTGAGCAATAGCAATTGGTTGTACAGCACCTCAGACTCGTCGTACTTGCCCTGGACGCGGTACAGGTCAGCAAGATTGCTCAGGCAGAAGGCCGACTCGGGATGGTCGGAGCCAAACGTCTTCTGATAGATTGCCAGCGCCTGCTGAAACAGAGACTCTGCCTCTGCTAACTTGCCCTGGAGCTGGCGGAGCATTGCGAGGTTGTTCAGAACCGTCGCGACATCGGGATGCTCGGGGCCGAGCGACTTGATCGCCGTTCCGTGTGCGAGGCGGAGGAACAGCTCCGATTTCTCATACAGGCCGAGGTGGTAGTACACCTCCCCGGCGGCCCGCGCCAGACGAAGCTGAATCCTCGGCTGATCTGCAAGTTCGGTCAGCACGCGATGTGCGTTCCAGTCCAGGGCCTGCCGAACCGTGATGTCTGCGCCGCCTGTCGTGATGGGGTCGGCCATAACGAAGAGACTCACGAGCGTGTTCATCGCCTGCTCGGCAGCATCTGCCTCAGTCCTGGCTTCTTGTTCGGCCTTTTCAGCTCGCTCGCGCTGGCGGATTTGGGCGTCGCGCTCTTGTTCAGCCTGGACTTCAGCAGCCAGCGCATGTTGGCGGGCCTGTTCGGCGTGGGCTCGCTCGTTGGCGAGCTTGACGGACATGATGGACATGATCGCCGCAATCGCGGCCAAGCAGGACAGCAGCGTCATCGCCAGACCGGCCGCCAGCTTGTGACGGGCCGCGAGCTTGCGCAATTGGTACGTCAAACTGGGCGGACGAGCCAGAATCGGTTGATTGGTGAGGAATCGATGGATGTCCTCGGCCAACGCCGCAACGCTCTGGTAGCGCCGGGCAGGTTCTTTCTCAAGCGTCTTAAGGATGATCGTGCTGAGGTCGCCGCGTAGCCTTCGATCCAGGCTGCCCGGATGGGTTGGCACGGCTTCGCAAATCAGCCGAGCGGCTTCTGGCAGCCCCTTGCGGGTCAGCTCGATTGGCAGGCGGTCGCACAGCAACTCGAAAAGGACGACGCCCAAGGAGTACACGTCGCTGCGCACGTCGTCCTCGGCCGCGGCGCCTCGCAACTGTTCGGGGCTCCTGTAGGGAAGCGTTCCCTGGATGCGGCTCCCATCGGTCTGCGAGGTGACTAAGCTCGCGTCCGGGTCCGTGATGCGGGCCAAGCCGAAATCCAGAATCTTGGGGTTCCCGTCGGACTCTGTGAGGATATTGCCCGGCTTGAGGTCTCGATGGATGATGCCGCGCTGATGTGCGTAGCCGACGCCTTCGCACACCTTGCAGAACAACGCCAAGCGGCCGGCCGTGTTGAGTTGTGCCCGGCGCGCGTACTGCGTCAACGGCTCGCCTTCAACCAACTCCAAAGCGAGATAGTGATGGCCGTCGGGCGTGCTACCCGCTTCATGGATCGCCGCGATGGCCGGATGCTTCAGGCGTGCCAATGCGGCCGTCTCTCGCTTGAACATCCTGCGGTCGTGTTCATCGAGGAATGCACCCGGTCGGAGAAGTTTCAAAGCGACCGGCCGCTTGGGGCTGCACTGTTCGGCTTCGTAGACGACGCCCATCCCGCCACGGCCGAGTTCCCGGATGATCCGATAGCCGTCGATCAGCGTGCCGGGCGTCAGCGCGCACGGTTCGAGCGGAGGCTCCAGCATCTTGCCGAGCGGGTCGTGAAGCCCCTGGAGTGCCGCCCATCGCTGGCGAATCTCCTCGGCAAGTTCCGGGTGAGCACGGGCAAGCGCGTCGATATCCAGCGGCTGGCCGTCGAGTTGGCGTGCCACCGCTTCCGCCAGGATTCCCTCAATCCGATCCTGATTCGCGTTCTCCATCGGCCGCCTCCTTGAAAGACGGGTCGGCTGCCAAGAGCTTGCCGAGCTGTACGATCGCGCGGGCTACCAACATCCGAACAGCATCGGAGCTTCGCTCCATGTGACGACCAGCGTCGCTGTACGAGAGACCGGTATAACGGACGAGGATCAAGGCTTTCCGCTGGTCATCTGCAAGAGCGCCAATCGCCGCGGCGACACGGGCCTGTTCCTCCTGGTTCACAAGCTGCCGGGACGGCGTGCCCGTCGTGCATGGCTCTGTTGAAGGAAGGGCAGACGAGTCGCCCCACGGCACTGCGACGCCCAAGGGCCGCTCCCGTGCTGCATCGCGCTTCTGCGCCGAGAAATGATCGGCCAAGTCGCGGATGCGGTTCTCGGCAAGTGTGGCGAGCCAATGTAACAACTCCGCGCCCGTCTCGAAGCGCGCTTCGGGCAGATGGGGAACGGCCGCGAGCAACGCCTCCTGTACAACGTCGCATGATTCCAACTTCGTTCTTAAGCGGGGTCCAAGCCGCAAACGAACGATCATCCGAAGTCGATCCGCCACGCGGGCATAGAGTTCGTTCGTTGCCTGCGCGTCGCCCTGCTTGGCGGAGCGAAGCAACTGAATCGTCACGGTGGCGAGCGGATCAGGATGGTCAGTCGATGGGTGCTGCATACGGACAGTCTAACCGATGTGCCGTTCTGGAATCATGGCCTCTGGCGGCGCGTGCCGATGCCTTGTCGGGGGACCGGATTCGGATCGCGGCGGGCGGGCAGGTGATGTGCCATGCTCGCCGGGACGTGGAAAGGCAGTGGGCGATGTCTGTTCCTGGAGGCCCCGACGGCCATCGGTTCGTGAAGGCGGGAGACTTGCCGACAGCAGGACGAGACCCGGCGTTGGATGCCGCGTAACTGCGGGGACGGTTCTGAGTGGTCACGCCCCCCCTGCGGAGCCATGCAGTCAGCGCCGCCAGACAGGGGCAGGCCTTCGGTGGCCGGTATTCGTGCTGCCTTCGAGTACGCCAACCGCCTGTTGCCTGTTCTTTCCCATATTGCAGTGGTCTTGCAGTCTGTAGCATGTGCATGACGAGCAGGCTCAGCTTGGCAGCAGAGACGAGGAGAGCCGTATGGCGGACGATCCACTTCGCCCCATTGTGCTGACGACTGCCGGAACGGAAGGCGAGGCCGCCGCAATTCTGGCTGCGCTTGGCGGGCGCGGCATACAGGCCCGAAGCATCGGCGCGCTGACAAGCGGCTTCCGGGCCGAAGCGCCGGGCGGCGTGAAGGTCCTGGTTCGGCAGGCTGATTATGAACAAGCCCGAGCCATCCTTCGGGAGATTGAGACTGCACGGGAAGATGACGACACGGCGAGAAGCGCGAGAATTCACGCCCCCCGCAAGAGCACACTGCGAACGACCTTTGCCGATAGAGTCTGCCCCGTTCGAGCGAGGAAGCCCCGCGCCGCAAGTTCCTCCCCAATCTGATTCAGCTCATGCCCTCGGCTCGCAAGCGCCGGATCGTCCTTGCCGCCTCTTGCTCGCTGGGGTCCGCCTCCAATCGGCCGTCGGAGTTGAGACGATACCCGAATGGAGCGAACCGGCTGATCCGCTTGCCTTTGGAGCGCAGGTGAGCCAAGGCGTCTGCTGTGCGCTCGGCAATCGTCTCTCGCTCCCATTGCGCGACGCTGCCCAAGACGTTCAGCACAAGCCGACCGCTCGCCGTCGTCGTGTCAATGTTGTCCGCCACGCTCGCGAACTCCACGCCGCTTGCTTGAAACCGCTCAACAAGCTCCCCCAGATCGCGGACAGAGCGCGTGATTCGGTCCAGCTTGGCAACGATCACCACGTCAACCGCCTTCCGCCGAATGAGGTGCAGCAGCCGCTTCATGCCCGGCCGCTCCAAGGTCTTGGCAGAGAAACCGTCGTCAACGGCCGTTGCCGCCACGCAGAGGGCGTGGCTTGGGGCATAAGCGGCGCTCTGCGACCGTGGGGCGTCCAGCGAGTGCCCCGTGGCAGCGTGGGCGCGTGTGGACACCCTGGCATAGCCGACCGCACGTCGTGGTTGTCCGATTGCTGTCTCGGTGCTTCTCATGGTACTCGCGCCGCCTCGACTTGCACCGCTTCTACACCCGGCGCTTAATCCAGCATTTCACCCGATTCGATGTCCTGGAGAACGGCACGGAGGTTGTTGCGGCTCCGCTGGACAAGCCGCAGATAGGCCGCTTCCGGCTTACCGTCGAGTCCTTCCGATTCAGCGATCCGCTTGGCCAGTGCCGCAAACTCACGGGCGAGGCCCTGATTCGTGAACGGAATCGTCTTGCAACGGCTGCGAAACGGCCCGTCATACTGACCGAACAGGTCCGCCGAATCCTCTGTCGTCGTGAATATCACAATGACGTGCGGCGGCAGCCCGTCCAAGACAGTCAGCCACGCTTGCACGGCCTTGGCGGTCATGGCCTGCGCCTCGTTGACGATCCAAACGCGGAAACCGCCGCTCAGCGTCGTGTACGGCATCACGTCTGCCGCTTTGCGCACGGCATCGATCGCGCACGCCTCACCGTCAAGCTCCATGATGTCCAGGTCTGCCGCAAACGTTCGGGCAATGAGCCACGCCAGCGAAGTCTTGCCCGTTCCTGAAGGCCCGACGATCCAGAACGCATCGCCCTGGAAGTCCGGCCGGTCAATGATCCGCCGGACGCGCTGCACGGCTTTGTCCTGCCCTACGAGTTCATTCCAGGTCCGTGGCCGGTATTTCTCGTGGAGTGTCATGCGGCCACCCCCTTAGCGGTCAAGTCGTCAGCCGCTTGCAGAATGAGGGCCACGGCCTTGCACGTCCGGCTCAGAACGTGCATCACTGCGTCAATGCTCTCTCTGCCGCTTTCCTTGGCGTAGCGCTGGACGTACTCCCAGCATCCGCCAAGGTCCGCGTCGTGCTCGCGACCCGTACAGCACAACAGGACCGCGCCGCCTAGCTCGGCGACGATTTCGCTCCGCCAGTGCTGGCCGTGCTCTTTCAGTTCGCCGAGCCGATCATCGGCTGCGTGGATTAGCTCGTGCGCCCACGTGGCCAAGTTCTCCACGCCGATGGCAATGGACTCGCCGCGCCGGTAGCGGCCCAGGGCGTCGCCGTCCTGGCCGTTGTAACTCTTGACCTTCACGCCCCACGCCGTGGCGACGTTCACGAACGGGAGCGCGTCCAGGAATTGGTTTGCCGCGTGGTCTCGCCCCGCGACGGGCTCGCCATCGGTCTGCTCGTAACCGAAGCGAATGCCGACGCGAAAGCCGCACAAGACCATGCGCTCACGCTCTTCCCCCGTGTCCGCGTCCCGGTCTTTGACCTTGCGTTTGCACGGCTCAAGGATGGCGAAGCCGTGCTCGCCCCGGCGGACGTGTCGCCCGACCTTCTGCCATTCCAGATACGAGCGTGCGTCGTCGTGGCCGGCGAGCGCAGCCAGTAACTGATTCGCCCAAGACCACGCGCGACACGGAATGTTGTCGTTGCGTCGGATGAAGATCGGGGCGAGCGCCTTGGGGATGTTGCCTGACTTGAATTGATCGATGATCCGGGTTGCTACACTCTCTGCTTTGCCGTACCATTTCATCGCTCTAACTCCTCAACAGTTAGGGCCACGGCTCCGGACGTTGCTGCGTCGCGGAGCCACTTCTGCATGACGCATCATCATGCCTCTATATGCAAGATGACACACAATCCACGCTTGTCAAGCGCCTTCGCGAGAAAATTACCATCCGACCGGATGGAAATACGCGATAGTGTCGTCGCTCTGGCACTATGCGTACCCGTCGTTTCGACGCAGTTTTAGGCGTGTCTTGCGAGGATGTCACAGCCATGACACTCGGCGCGCGGATCGCGATTCGGTACCCCCCAGCCACCCCGATTCGCCTTCCGCGGGAAAGGACAAAGGCCCCGCGCCGCCATCAAAGGCGCGGCAAATAGATGTGGAGGTGCCCTATCGCCTGTAGCCATCACGTTGCTGAGTCCTGCCGTGCATGAACGGAGCTTGCAGCGTAGTCGCGAAATACCTGAGCGGCCTTCCATGACGACGGACGGTCGCAGCATTGGCTTCGCGTCCAATCGAGCGTTGGCAGCCGCGGTTCTGCTTCAGTCGTTGGCAGCGAGCACGATCGATATCCGTCGTCGGCCGACAGGGCGTCAGTTTTCGTTCTCGCGAATGCGCGCGCGGCAGTGAGTAGCGTGGGGGCGTCTCCTTAACAACGATACAACGAGGCCACAGCACACGAGGGCGGCGCTTCCTGGCTCCGGTACATGGGCGATGAACGCTTCATTGCGACCCTGAGGATTCACGCCATATCCCGTGATGGTCAAACCGTCGTCAGAAA
>CAZERK010000141.1:0-8141 GCA_964514515.1 uncultured Planctomycetaceae bacterium | reverse complement strand
CGTCCCCCAGGATGGGGTCAGACCGCATGCGCCGGCTTGGGCAAGTCGTCGTGGATCTTCTGCTGTTGCGATTGCTCGCCGTCGAAGCTGAAGAGCACCATCTCGTCGTTGATCGACGCTTGCAGGTGGACGGGCCGTCGCCAGACGCGCTGGACGTTCTTGAGCGTCTCGACGGCGAACTTGATGTCGAGGTCTACGCCGTTGTGCTTGTGGGCCAGGTACAGCTCGCCGCGATTGGCGTAGTTGCCGTCCACGACGTAGATGTACGGCTGGGCGTGGTTCGTGAGCATGAACAGGAGCTGGGCCTTGATCTTGTCGAAGTCCCGGTTCACCGCGACCATCTTCCGCGTCGTCGGGTCCTGGCGGTAATGGTACATCTTGATGCGGTCCACGAACTCCGGCGTGAGGAACTCATCGATGAACGTCACGTCGTTGTGGACGCGACGGACCTCGAAGATCTTCTCCAGCCCCAGCCCGAGCTTCTTGTCCCATCGCCGGGCCGCTTCCATCGTCGGGCATTCGTCGTATTCCTTGCCGAATCGGCCACGGTTCCACCGGTCCTCGATGTCGCGGAACAACTCCACGCCGATCTTGTAGGGGTTGACCTGGCCCGGCCCCATCGCCACGGTCCCGCTGTGATGCTCGGCGTAGGTGATGATCTCGTCGGCGCCGAGGATACGCGTCGTCATCAGCCGGCTATGCCAGAACGTCGCCCAGCCCTCGTTCATGATCTTGGTCTGGCCCTGGGGGGCGTAGTAGTACGCCTCCTCGCGGACGATGGAGAGGACGTCCGACTCCCAGTCTTCCAGCGGGGCATGGTCGAGCAGGAACTGGAGCACGTCGCGCAGGGGCTCCTGCGGGATGGACTTCTTCTTCTTCGCCCGACGGGCGAGCAGGTGCTCGCGTTGGCGCTGAGCCGCCTCCGGCGGGTTGATCCAACGGTCCATGTAACGCTTGGCCTGGTAGCGGACAACGTCCTTCTCGACGTCGCGCTCGTCGGAGACGCCCGACGGCGGCACCTGACGGGTCTTGCGCTGCATGAACGCGGAATGCGGATCGATCAGGTTGTCCAACGACAGGCAGGTATCGAGGAAACGCTCGACCGTTTCGTGCCCGTAGCGGTCGACGTGGCGGCGGATGCGCGTGGCGTGGTTCGCCATCTCGTCCATCATCTTGCGGTTCGTGCGGCTGAACCAGTAGTTGTTCTTGAAGAAGTCGCAGTGCGCATAGACGTGGGCCATGACGAGCTTCTGGTCCACGTCGGAGTTGTCCGAAACGAGATAGGCGTAGCAGGGGTCGTTGTTGATGACCATCTCGTAAATCTTGCCGAGCCCGTAGACGTGCTGCTTGCGGAGTTGCTCGTACTCCATGCCGAACCGCCAATACGGGTAGCGCTGCGGGAAGCCTCCGTAGGCGGCGATCTGCTGGAGCGTGTCGAAGTCGACCAGCTCGAAGCGCGTCTCGAAGAAGTCCAGCCCCGCCTCGCGGGCGAGACCGGCGATCCGTTCCGCCCATTCGGCGAGATGCGGTTTGGTCAGTTGCAGGCTCATGGGGCCGTCCCGTTCTCCTACTTGCCGGGCGTGAAGAAGGTCTTCAGCGAGTCGTAGATGTCGTCCTTGTTGTTGACCCGGCTGGTGATGACCGCCTCGTGGTCCTTCAGATGCTCCAGGATGACGTTGATGAAGTTGCCGCTGCCGTAGGCGCTGGCGACCTGGCAGTAGCCGAACAGGTTGGCGTGCGGCAGGAGATGTTGCCGGAGCACGTCGCAGCATTCCCGGGAGTCGCTCTCGCTGGAGTTGTCGCCGTCGGAGAAGTGGAACAGGTAGACGTTCCATTCTTCAGGGTTGTAGTGCGTCTCCAGCAGCGACCGGCACAGCTTGAACACGCTGGAGATCTTCGTGCCGCCGTCCTCGCGGATGCGGAAGAAGGTCTCTCGGTCGACCTCCGCAGCCCGAACGTCGTGGACGAGGAACCGGCTTTCGATGCCCTCGTAGTTTCGCCGCAGCCAGGCGTCGATCCAGAAGGCCTCCAGCCGGACCAATTCCTTCTGTTCGTCGCCCATCGAGCCGGACACGTCCATCATGTAGACAATCAGCGCATTGGACTGCGGCTTGCGAACCGTCTTCCAGCTTCGATAGCGCTTGTCGGATCGGATGGGCACGACGATCGGATCGTCCGGGTCGTACATGCCGGCCATGATCTGGCGGCGCAGGGCGGCTCGGTAGGTCCGCTTGAAATGCCGCAGCGACTCCGGTCCGGTCTGGCGAATGCCGCTGTATCGCTCCTTCTCCGTCGTGATCGTATGACGGCCCTTGGGCTTAATGCGGGGGAGCTTCAACTCTTCGCCGAGGATGTCCGCGAGCTCATCGAGCGTCACCTCGACTTCCATGATGTGCGCGCCGGGCTGCGTGCCGCCGGGGCCCTGATCGCCCTCGTCGCCGTCCACGCTGTCGCCGGTCTCCGCTTGGCCGGCCCCGACGCCGCCGTCGTTGTTGTCACCGTAGCGAAAATGCGGCAGGTCGATGCCGGGCACGGGGATGCTGATGAGGTGCTTGCCCTCCTTGCCGATCAGTTCGCCACGGGTGAGGAACTTCCGCAAGTCGCCTCGGATCTTGCCCTTGACGATCTGGCGGAAGCGTTGGCGATCTTTCTCAATCTTGAGGGCCATCCTCGGCTCCCACGGCGTCGGGACGTTCGATTCCGGCTTGGCTCTCCGGGCACGCGCCATACGGCTCAGATGTCAAGCACGCCACATCTGATTATAGGGCATCGGTCGCTGCCGCCGTTTCGTCGCTATCTGCGCGCGGTCTTTTCCCATCCCGTCCAGACCAAGACCATTATCGGAGAGTGCGCAGTCGTACTGAAGCTACGAGCCTGACGAACGACGCCGTCCGGAAGCCCTGGGGCGGCTTGCTCCGTCGCTGCCCGGCTCGGCCTGCGCGGGTCCCGACGGGCTCGACTCGACCCCCACGAATATCCCGGGGCGACCGCATTCTCGCCCTGTCGGCCGCGCCGGCATGAACCCGAACAGAGTCGTCCCGACAAGTCGGGATCAGGGAGCGGTCCTTGTGCCCGGCGTCGTGGTCGCTCCTTCATCGCCGCGGCGGACGGCTCTGATTGCGAGAATGCGATTGCCCCCACGGATATCCGCGGAGATATTCCGTCGACCGAAAAAAAAGTTTAGACTGCTCATTGACCCGCAGGCAGGCGAGCATCGAAGCCAGCACGTCGCGGAGTCGCAGGATCGTTCGGAGGAATACGCCGGTCGCCGTGGATGCAGGGGAGCATCCGCGCGGCGATGAACGGAAACACGTCATGGCCTTGGTCGTCTGCTGTCCGTGCGGAAACCCGCTTGACTGCGATCACCTCGAACTGGTTGTATCGCTGACGTGTCCCCGTTGCCAGCGCGAGGTCGTGCTCGAAGTCACGGCTGACCCGCATCCCAGCGCCTTGGCGATCTTGACGGTCACGGAGGGTCCCTACTGGGTCGGTCAACAGTTCGTGGTGCCGGTCGACCAGGACCTGCTGATCGGTCGGGCACACGGCAACTGGCTGGCGCTCGACAGCAGCGCCATGTCCGACGCGCATTGCAGACTGCGCCTGCTGCCCAACGGAACGGCGAACATCATCGACCTCAAGAGCCGGAGCGGGACGTGGGTCGGCAGTCAGCGCGTCACGCACGCGAATTTGACGCCACAGCAGTCGTTCTGCGCAGGCGGATTCCGCTTCCGCTTGGACCTCCAATCCGCCGACGGAACAACCACGATCGGCCTGCCGCCGCCGGGCTTCGCCAATTCGTCGAGCAGCGGACTGTCCGTCACCGCCGCCAAGCAGGACAAGCCCACACGAGCGTGGCTGGTCAGCAATCGCTACGTCTTCTCGCGATGGGGCGTCCTCCTGTTCGGCTGCCTGAGCGGGGTCTACCACGCGGCCCGCCTCGTCGCACCCGCTGAGCCGACGATTCCGTGGCCGGCGGCCATTCTGGTCGGGCTGGCCATCGCCGGAATCTTCGCGGGTTCTGCACGACGAATTGCCTTGACCGACAAGCACTTCAAATACGCCATCGTGGGGATCCTCCTGCTGCTGGCGATGGCTGATCTTGCCGGACAATTGCCCCTCGCAGCCGTGGCGGCCATCGGCTTGGCAGCATCCCTGCTATTCGTAATGCTAAGCATCGCCTCGGAATCTGCCGTGGTTCCGGCGGCTTTCGTCGGCGCGGGCTCGCTGACCCTCATGCTCATCCTCGCGATCGCCAGCCTCATCCGGCTGGCCATCGTCTCATAAGTCAGTCAAATCGAGCAGTGTCTGCGGGAGATGCGCGCGGAACACATTGCAGCCACCCGCGAGCCAAGCCCGGCAGCCCTCAAAGCACGGCGAAGCGGCGTCCTTGAACGGGACCCGATATCAGAATCAGCCTTCGCATCAGAAGCCGGCCGATCCCCGACCGACGCTGCCCTGATTGGAGGCGTCCTTGCCGTGCAGCGATGTTGAACGCGCGACAGTCCCGTTTCCGTTCTCCGCGGCGCGGGCGGACCCGTGCGGTCGTTTGAATCCATCGGACGTTTCGCCCTATACTAGGGGGAAGCACCCACGCCCTGCCCAGGATCGATGTTTGACTTTGTGCGGTCCCGCGCGCGAGGCGGTCACAGGCCTTTGGGGTTTTCTCTCAGGAGTTTCATGCGATGGCCGAGGCGCCGAAGAGGGTTTGTCAGAATTGCCAGAGCGAGATTACAGCCGATCAGATCGCCAAGCGGCAGGCCGGTTTGATCCAGGGCGTGCTGTTGTGCGCGAACTGCGTCGCTGAGAAACGTCAGCAGGCGATGGCCGCCGCACAGCAGAAGGCCGCCGCGCAGCCCGCAGTCTCCGCCCCCGTCGATGAAGCAGACGTCGCCATCTCGTTGATCGACGAAGACGAGATGGCGACGAGCGAGTCGCGTGTTATCCGCAGTTTTGCCTCGCGCAGCACGTTGGGTGGGGCGCGCCGCGACGACAAGTTGAGACGCCCGTTGGGCGGTCCGCAGGACGCGGCCACCCGCTGCCGCACGTTTCATTCCAAGCTGACCGACGCGGGGCTTGCCAACATGGACGAACTCATCAACGACTGGCTGGACAAGAACGAAGGCGTCTATATCAAGAACGTCACGTCGTCCATCGGCATCTTCGAGGCCAAGACGAAAGAGCCGCACATCTTCATCTGCGTGTTCTATTGAGGCCGCGCGAGGCCGACCGGCTTTCTGCTCGCCACGATGCGTCGTATTCAGCGTCTTCACCGCGCCTTACAATCGCACGCATGAGCGATGAGGCGTCAGGCGACAAACCCGTCCTGGTTCACAGCATTGCAGAGGCATACCTCCATCTGAAGATCACCCGCTGTCCCGCCTGTCGCCAAGGCCCGCTGCGAGAAAGCGAAGACCTGACCCGCACGCCGTCCGCGCCGGGCGGCTGGACATTGAACGCCGTCTGCGAGGGCTGCGGCGTCAAACAGTCGGTCTATTTCGAGATTCAACCGCCGCCTTCCAGGGCGGACGCCGCGTCGACGATCATCAATCCGACGCCGAGCCGTTCAGAGGCGATCGATCTGTTGGGTTGGCTCACGCTGTCCCAGGCGATCATCGAGGCTTGCGAAAAGGAGAAGGACAAACAAGCCGGCCGACAGCTTGCCTACGAAGCCGCCTTGTGCCTCGACGAGGCGTTAAAGTTCTATAACGCGACGGAGGAACTGCCCGGCGAAGATGCCTTTTTCTCGCCGGAATCACTCAACCGATTCCGCAGCCATCCCGAGCGGTTTGCCAAGTCGCAATGGCGGCAACGACGGCTCCTGCTGCCCGATCTTGCGGCCAAGGTGCAACCGGCGAAATCGCGCGGCGCCCGGCGGTGGTGGCGGTTCTGGCGGCGCTAGGAGACTGCTTCGCGATGGAGCGTTCCGCGGTTGCGATCGCTCATGGTGGCCTGCCGGCTGCGGCCCGTCTGTCGTCTTGCTGAAAACGTTCGCGGTCGCGTGCATCCGTAGCGGTCGATCCGCCGCTGCGGATCGGCCATCTTCCCCTCGCTCCGCATCCCATCGCGAAACGCTCTATTGCCTGGAGAAGCACAACTCGCGGCGGCGGCGTTCCACGACAACCTTGCCGGGCAATTGGATGCGGCGTCGCTTGCCGACGCCTGGGATTGCCGCCTGAGCGGCCGCTTCGATCCGCTCCGATGACAACGGCCCCAGGCTGACGTTCAAGCGGCGCAGCACGGCGACGACGACTTCCTTCTGGATCGCCCACGGCAAGGCGGCGAACTCGTCGGCCGCGAGGGCGATCGTCTTGCGCTCGTGGGCGATCATGATGCGCTTCAACGCGTGCTCGGCGGCGGCGGCCAGGAACTCGGCGGTCTCGGCGGCCTGCGAGGCCAGGCGGAGCACGGCGGCCGCGACTTCGGGATTGATCCGATCTTCGAGCAGCGGCAGTACCTCGAGCCGGATGCGGTTTCGGGTCGCTGCGTCGGCGTCGTCGTTCGTCTGGTCGTGCCGATACGGGACGCCGCGGTGCTGCAGGAAAGCCCGCAGCTCGTCACGCTGAAACGACAACAGCGGCCGCACGAGTTGTACCGGGCTTGCTTCGCGGATCGGACGGCGGGCGACCATGCCGGCCAGACCGCGAAGGCCTGTCCCGCGGACGATGTTGTAGAGCACGGTCTCGACCTGGTCGTCGGCGTTATGACCGACGGCGACGAAACCGGCGCCGACGTGTTCGGCGGTTCGCTCCAGGAACTCGTATCGCAGCCGGCGACCTGCTTCTTCGACGCCCTCGCGAGCCCGCTTCGCGGCGGTCGCCACGTCCGCACGCTCGATCGTGCAGTCCAGGCGCATGGAGGCAGCCGTCTCGGCGACGAACTCCGCATCCGACGCGGCTTCGGTCCTCAACCCGTGGTCGAGATGGGCGACGTGCAGCGTCCAGCCGCAGCGGCGGCGTTGGTTGACGGCGTGCAGCCCGACGAGCAGCGCCGTCGAGTCGGCCCCGCCGGAGACGCCGCAGACCACGCGATGACCCGACGGGACCAACGCTCGGGCGGCGTCGAACAGTCGTTTGTGAAGCTGGCGCACGTCCATCGTTTGTCGCCGCGTTTCGACCCAGCCCCGAATCAAGGAGCGGAATCAGGAGCGGGGTCTGGGGCAGGATCAGGATCAGGAACAGGAACCGCGGCAGGATCGGGAACCCGCGCGACATCAGAAACCGAATCGGGATTGGGAGCCGGATCGGGGCTACGAACCAGATCGGGATCGGGGACCCGATTGATGTCGGGAACGGGGTCAGGACCGGGAGCGGTCGCCGCATCAGGCGAGGACGAAGGCTGGCTCGCGCCGGTCTCGGCCGAGACCGTGCGGCGCAGTTGGCCGCAGGCCGCGTCGATGTCCAATCCTCGCGGCGTTCGCACGTGCGCGTTGACGCCGTGCGCCTGGAGAACCTGCTGAAAGGCCCGCGTCGCCTCGTCGGTCGGCCGCCGATACGGGAGTCCTCCGACGGCGTTGTATCGAATCAGGTTCACGTTGCAGCGCAGTTGTCGGGCGAACCGGGCCAACTGCTCGGCGTGCGTCGGCCGATCGTTGATCTCGCGCAGGAGGATGTACTCCAGCGTGATCTCCCGCCCGGTTTGATCGAAGTAATGCCGGCAGGCGGACGCCAAATCCGCGATGGAGACCTTCTCCGCCCACGGAATCAACTGGGCCCTCAGGCCGTCGGTCGGCGCGTGCAGGGACAGCGCGAGGTTGAATTGCAGGCCTTCGCCCGCCAACCGCCGGATTTGCTTCGGCAGCCCGACCGTGCTGATCGTGATCTTCCGCGCGCCGATGTTCAGGCCCCACGGCGCGTTGATCGTCCGCGCCGCGCGCATCACGGCGTCGTAGTTCGCCAGGGGCTCGCCCAATCCCATGAAGACGACGTTGCTCAGGCGGCTGCCGCTTGCGGCGAGCGCCTCCGCGCGAATGCGCAGGGCCTGCTCGACGATCTCCCCGGCCGACAGGTTCCGCTGAAGGCCGCCCAGGCCGCTGGCGCAGAAGGCGCATCGCACCGGACAGCCGACCTGCGAGCTGATGCACGCCGTCCGCCGCTCTTCCTCTGGGATGAGCACGCATTCGCCGCTCGCGCCGTCCGCCCATT
>CAZERK010000140.1:7621-8195 GCA_964514515.1 uncultured Planctomycetaceae bacterium | reverse complement strand
TCAGTGCCGCCGGGAACCTCCAGGAACAAGGCCTCCTCGGGTCCTGCGTTTGCGAGCGTATAGAGCGTCCTGCCAGTGATCACAGGCTTGCCCCAGCTGACCTGATTACCCCTGACGGTGAGCTTGAAAGCACGATCCGTCCGAAACGCCACGAACTTCTCGATGCCCTTTGCCCTCAGGTCAAACGGCTCGTCGAGCCGCAAATCCTCAAAATCACCGTCCCGCAGGATGGCGAAGAGGCTGAACTCCTCGACCGACTCAAGCCCCGCCGCAGCGAGGATCTGCCGTCCCAACGGTACCGGGTCGGTGACGATCACCGGTCGAAAGTCCAGATTCCCGTTGCCCACCGCAATCCGATACGCCTTGGCGGCACGGATCTCCCGCCTCTCGCGGATAGCCGCGCCGATATCCTCCGGTTCCTCCGCAACTCTGTTGTCGTTCATGCTACAAGTCCTTCCTTGCAAAGCCCACGACACCATGTCGCGGTCTGAAGGACTAATCGCAGGTGCGGGCCAGGACCGGTAAGCTCAGTCCAAGTTCTTTTTCGTGTACGAGCCGTCAGGCAGACGCCCGC
>CAZERK010000140.1:0-7611 GCA_964514515.1 uncultured Planctomycetaceae bacterium | reverse complement strand
GGAGTCGCTTTTAAAGACGCGCTTCTCGCTAGCGCAGATAAAGAACGCGGGGCAACGGGGGCAGGTCATCGTTTCGTTCAGCGGGAAGTGCCCCGCTCGCACATTCCTGCTCATCTCCAGAATTGTGTTCCGGCGGTTCTCCAGCACGCGGGCGGACATTGCGACCGGAGTCACCTTCTGGTCGCTAAGGTGCACCAACTCCACCCGGCACCCAGGCCGGTGCGAGGTCGCGGCCAGATGAAACGCTGCCGCCGCAAGGCTCTCCTCATCTCTCGAGTGTTTATGGCCGGTGTTCACCCGTCGCATGACGATTTCCCCGCTCTTGCCGGCCAATTGCTGATCTGGAGTCACCACTACCTCACCACCATCAACTGCCAGCCGGAGTTCCTGAGGCGGCTGAAGCTCCAGCTCGCCCGCGCACTCACAATAGAACCGGATTAGCTGCCATGCTATCGCCTTGTACTCCTCACAGTACCCGTGTTCGAGCGGACCTTTTGTGACCCATGCTTCCTCGAATGCGGCCCTGATCTCCTCAGATGAAGGACCCAGTCCTGCATGCTGGCGCATCGCATCGACAACTTGCTGCACCGCAACGTGCAGCTTCATGAAGGCGGTTTCTCTTCGACGACCACCAACTTCGAGAATATGCGTGTAGAGAAATCGCCGCGGACAGCGATCATACAGGGACAGCTGGCTGTCAGAGAAGGCAAACGGATCCTCAAGCGTAACAGGCACCGTCGCTTCGCCAGCATCCGGAGGAAGTTGGAGAGCCGGTATCACATGGCGCTCTCGAACGTGCCCACCTAGCCGATCGATAAAGGACGACCGCGGCCACTTGTGGCCGTTGGTCTTCTTGGTGGGCGAATACAAAAAGAGTCTATCGCGAGCCCTCGAAAGAGCGACGAAGAACACGCACTCCTGCTCCTCCATCAGGGCAGCCTTGACTCCAGCCCCACCCTTGCCGGCCGCGCCCTCAAGCATGCCGGCTGGGGGCGTGATTCAACCAGCGCCCATTGCCCCAGCCGACCGCGGGAGGCTTCCCTCGTTTAGCCCGGGAATATGCACGACCGGGAACTCAAGGCCTTTACTGCCGTGCATTGTCATGAGGCGAACCGCATCGATTCCCCGCGCAGCAAGGGGAAGCTGGCGCAGGTCGCGTTCATCGGACAACAAGCCCAGCCGACGAATCCTCTCAAGCAATCGATAGATTGGCAGCCCGGTCCCCGCGGGTTGAGCCCGAAGGAAGTTCATGAGCTGCCAAATCGCAACGCCCTGTGATTGTCCGCGGACATCCGTTGCGACGGCCAGTTCAGCTGCGATCCGGCTGCGATCCAGCAGAACAGCAGCAAGGACATCCCAAGGGTTCGAGCCAAGCCCGAATCCGCTTAGGAGTTCGGCGATGCGCCGAAGCCCCGTTCGCCCCGCTGGTGAGACATCGGGTACGCCATCCAGCACCCCGCACCATTCCATTGGTGCAAGTTCCTTTTCCCTCAGGTATGCCAGGAGGTTCACCACATCCGACAGGGGGACGGCGTATGATTTCATCGCCGCAACCCTCAGTAGCCCCATAGGGCGTTGGTCGATGATAATCGAGAGGAGGGAGAGAAGGTCCTTGATTTCATCGCGTTCGAAAAGGCTACCCAAGTAGAGCACGGGAATCCCGAGCTGTTCCAGGCACCCGGCGAATCGCGAAAGCCGCTCATTGCCGGAACTTAGAACGGCTTGGTCCCGATAGCGGTAGCCGGCCTGCTCCATCTCATGGATCGCCTCAGCGACCGCGGCGACCTCGGCTTCGGTCGTTGTGACCGACCGGTACTCCGGGACATATCCACCCGAGCCGCGATCGGAGTCAAGCCCCACGTTAATGCCCCTGCTGCTGAGCATGCCCGAGGCGAATGCCGCAAATGTGTCAACAATCTCCTTTACGCTCCGGTAGTTTCTGGCCAGGCGTCGCCGTTCACCGCCCCTGAAGTCCTCCCGGCCGAAGCGCGTAACATTAAACGACGATGCGCCTCGAAAGCGGTAGATCGACTGCTTGACATCACCGACCACCCAGAGATTACGACCATCACCGGCAAGGGCCTTAAGTAGCCGCACACTGCTTCGGTTCACGTCTTGGAATTCGTCAACAAGGATGTGCTTGTACGCGCCCACCAGGTGCGCTCGAACATCCTCATGGGCTTCGCACAGCCGGACCGGCAGCGCGACCAAGTCTCCGAAGTCCACGCTTCCGGCAGCCGCTTTAATCCTCTCATAGGCCGCATAGACAGTAGCCACCTCCAGACACCGCTCAGCGGCGGCCCGGTCCCGCTCGTTCTCGGCGGCGTTCATCATCGCTTCGGCCAGCGCCCGATACCCGGCTGAATCGACGACTTCATCATTCGCTCGCGATATTGCAGCCAGAATCTCGCTTAGCGGGCCAGACGGGTCCCAGAGGTTCTTGAAATGCTTGAGTCCGAGTCTCGGATATCCATCCTCCAGCAGCGCGATTGCGTCAGTTCGGTCAATCAGCCGTGGATCTGCAGGGAGTCCCAGCCGATCGTGGAACCGCCGAATTAGGTCGAGACCGAAACCGTGGAATGTGCCTATCCAGATACTCGCCACTGCCGCCGGGTATCGGGAGGCGATACGCTCCGAGAGTTCGGCGGCAGCCTTATTCGAGAACGTGAGGACAAGGATGCTTGAGCTTCCCCACATTCTGTGGACACCGGGTTAAGAGTGTCACGCGGCCTCCTCGAAGTCTACTGGGCTGCGGTAGCCCAGCGTCGAATGCCGCCGCTGACGGTTGTAGAACACCTCGATGTACTCGAAGATCGCCTGCTTCGCCTCCTGCCGCGTGGCGTAGCGGGCCAAGTTGACCAGCTCCCGTTTCAGCGTTCCGAAGAAGCTCTCCATCACGGCGTTGTCGTACACCTCGCCCTTGCGGCTCATGCTGCACACCAGCCCGTGAGCGGCCAGCACCTTCTGGAACGCCCCGCTGGCGTACTGGCTGCCGCGGTCGGAGTGATGAATCAGTCCCGCCGGCGGTCGGCGCTGCTCCAAGGCCTCCGGGTTATGAGTTCTCGTCCACCCAGAATCGCAAGTCCCTGCCACCACGCGAATTACGCGTAAAGCGTTGCCACGTAAGCGACAACCTAAATCCGCATGACGCACATCACACACATGATGCGCGAGAAAATACCCACAATTTCACTGCAGTCCTCATTCTAGCGTAGGAAGGTCGCACGCGCAACCCTGTACCGCGTCGCCCCGATAGCACGTCACCACTCTTCTGGCATGGGCGTTGAGGACTGACGAAGGGAGGAAAACAAGGAGACGCCGGCCGCTCGGTACTCGGCTTGGCCGGCACCCGCCCCAGCGGCACGGGCGCGGCCGGTTGCCCGGCCGTCAGCGGGGGTTCAAAATGTTGGAGACTGTCCATTGCCGCGGTTACAACGCTCTTCATTCAGGGATTGCTGGCCATGTTGCGATGGTTCTATATTCTTGCGCACCTCCTCGCTGAAGCGGGTGCCGCCCGCCGGGACGCCCGCATCCGGTTTCTCAAAGCCCAGGTCGAGATCCTCCGCCGTAAGCTTGGCGGGAATCGAGTCATTCCGAGCCCGGACGACCGCGCCAAGCTGCTGGCGATCGGGCAGGAACTCGACCACAAAGTGGCAGACGTGATCGGCATCGTCACGCCGCAGACATATTGTCGCTGGGTGGAGGAGTTGCGTACAGGGCGGAAACCCAAGCGCGTCGGTCGGCCGAGGATCGTCCAGAACTTGCGCGAGCTCGTCGTCCGCCTGGCAAAGGACAACGCCGGCTGGGGATACCGACGGATCATCGGCGAACTCCGAAAGCTCCGCCTGAAGGTCGGACGTTCGTCGGTTCGCAGGATTCTGAAAGACGAAGGCCTCACCCCGTCACCGACGCGTCGCGGACGCGCCGACGAGACCGTGTGGCGGAAGTTCATCCGGCTTCACGTGAACACACTCGTAGCTTGTGACTTTTTCACGAAGAACGTGATTACCCCGTTGGGCGTGCGCCTCGCGTACTGCCTGGCGTTCATCCATGTTGGCACGCGGAAGGTGTTCCTCAGCCCGCCGACCTATCACCCGCACAAGCAGTGGGTCCAGCAGCAGGGCCGGAACCTGCTGATGTGGCTGGAGGATCAAAAGCTCGAAGCACGGTTCCTCATTCACGACTGGGACACCAAGTTCTCCGCCGCCTTCAGAGAGCTCTTTCGCGGCGCCGGTGTGCGCCCCTTGCGAACTCCAAAGCTGGCACCTGACGCCAACGCATTTTGCGAGGCTTGGATCGGCCGCGCGGTTCTTCAACGAACACCGCCTCCGGGTTATGAGAGCAATTGCGAGCATTTTCGCAAGTTGTTGCCACACCCGGATTTACACGTAAGTGCCTATCCCGCAGAGACTAGCCGAATATCTGCATCTTGCGCATGTTGCGCATCTTGCGCACGAAATCACTACGTTTTCACTACATTGGTTGATCCAGTATATCGCTTGTGAAGGCTCGCGCAAGTGGAAAATGGAGGGGCATCCGGCGCGGGCCACGTCAGCTACCGGTTGCCCGCCGCTGAGAGGGGGTTCAAAATGTCGGAGGCCGCTCATTACTGCATTTTCGCCGTGTTTCGTTCAGGAGCCGCAGACCATGTTGCAGTGGCTATTCGTCGCCTTTCATCTCCTCGCTGAGGCTAACGCCGCTCGCCGGGACGTCCGCGTCCGCTTCCTTATGGCCCAGGTCGAGATCCTCCGTCGCAAGCTCGGTGGCAACCGGGTTATCCCGAGTCCGGACGACCGTGCCAGGCTCCTGGCGATCGGCCAGGAACTGGACCACAACGTGGCGGGCATCATCGGCATCGTCGCGCCGCAGACGTATTCTCGCTGGGTTACGGAGCTGAGGGAAGGGCGAAAGGCAAAGCGTGTGGGCCGGCCGAAGATCGCCCAGAACCTGCGTGACATCGTCGTTCGACTGGCCAGGGCCAATGACAATTGGGGCTACCGGAGAATCGTCGGGGAACTGCGTAAGCTTCGGCTCCGCCTCGGGCGCTCCTCGGTTCGCCGTATACTAAAGGAAGAAGGCCTCACGCCCTCGCCAACCCGCCGCGGTCGCGCCGAAGAAACCGTGTGGCGGAAGTTCATCCGTCTGCACGTGAATACGCTCGTAGCTTGTGACTTCTTTAGTAAGAGCGTGATCACGCCGCTGGGCGCGCGGCTCGCGTACTGCCTAGCGTTCATCCACGTCGGCACGCGGAAGGTCTTTCTGAGCCCGCCGACGTATTGCCCGAACGACAAGTGGATTCAGCAGCAGGGCCGTAATGCTCTGATGTGGCTCGACGAGCAGCAGCTTGGAGCGCGATTCCTCCTGCACGATCGCGACAGCAAGTTCTCGACTGCGTTTCGAGCGCTCTTCCGTAGTGCGGGCACTCGACCACTTCGCACACCAGTGCTTGCACCTGATGCGAATTCTTTCATCGAGGCGTGGATAGGAGCATTTAAGAGAGAGACACTCAACTACTTCCTGTGCTTCAGTCTGGGCCACCTGAACCACATCGGCCAAACTTTCGTTTACTATTTTAATCACCTGCGCCCACACCAAGGGCTCGGCAATCGGACGATTCCGGCGGCTGCAGGCGGACCTCCGCAGGAGTTTGGAGCAGATCCTCTTTCCAAGATCGGCCGCATCCGCTGCCAGCGATTTCTCGGCGGGCTGCTGCGACACTACTATCGCGCGGCGGCGTGAGAGTGAGTTCCTGGCGAGCTACTCAGATCGGAGAATCGCAGCGATGATTCAGACGCATGTTGCTGGCCATGCGCGCTTCCTGTAGCATCCCTCTGTCGTCCCCGTGCCGGCACTGGATTGGACCGACCATCAGCCGGACATCAATCACTTCTACTCACACGATCATCTCCAGCGATGAAAATCGGGGATATTCCTACATTTGGGGCCGGCTCTGGGACAGCAGGGGCCGATCGACATTTTGGCGCGACTCTGGACCAGCGCGGGCGAGGCCGTGGCCGTCGGCGAGGGACTTCGGGATCTCACGGGCTCGACTTGCCTCCATGCTGCTTGGCCTTCTTCTTGCGCGCATCCGCACCGCGTTCAATGCTTCTTCGGATCTGGGGAATCACGTAGGTGAGTAGAGTGACAAGTAGAGCGGCGCCAACGGGCGCGTCATATCGCCCGTTCCATGCCCCTTTCGCCTTGCACTCCACATATAGCAGATGCGCCACGACGCCGGTTAGGAGAAGCGGCAGGATTACTGTGTAGAGGAGCCAAGCCCACTGGGTCAGTGGTGGTTTCTTGTCCTTGTACGACCGGCCTTCGCGGCGGAAGGCGTTCTTGTCGCCGAATTCCGGCGTGATCTGGTCTTCGAGATCGTGGAGGTAGTTGTACTGGCGGTCAATTGTGATGGCTGCTTGATAGCAGCGGAGAAGGAAGACAAGGAGCAGTGTCCACGCGAGACTGGCCATGACCGCGACGGGTACGGAAGTAACTTCCACCTTGGTGCCAGAGACCTCTACTTCCTTGAGAATGCCCTGAAATGTAGAGGGGGTGAGCACTATGAGTGCAATAAGTACGTCAAGGGCCACAGTGAGGAGGAAGTAGCGGTCGCGCTGTTCCTCTCGGGAGCGGATAACGGTGTGGGTATCTTTGTAGTGGTCGGCGAGGAGTTCCAGTCTCTTTTCGTCCATTGCGGGCCCCTAGGTAAGTCGAGAGCGGGCGGCGGGGCGTCTGCGCCCGGTCGCGCGCCTGTTGTAGTAAACGGCAATGGCTGCGGATATCACGATGACGGCGGCGAAGACGCCCCATCCGCCGACGTACAGAACGGGTGCGGGATAGGACTGATAGGTGGTGAGTCCCTCGTCGAAGACTCTGCCGCCGAAGACCACGAAGAGAAGCGCTGGTATCGCGAAACGAATGAGGAACTTCCACGGCCTTATGGGGAATCCGTTCCATGATGCCTTGAGGCGTTCGCCGATCTCGTCAATGGGGGCGAGCCAGGCAAAGAGCATGCACTCGAGTATGATGAGGGACGGCATCGCGTACTTCTCGACCCAGTGGTCGACGATATCGAGCCAGTAGATCCCGGCGCGAGCTGTAAAGAAGATTCCGCCGAGGAACCCGATGACGCAGAGCACGGTGCCAAGGCGTTTGCGGGATCCGCCTGATGACATCTCCACCGTGCCCGGCAGCGTTGCCTCAATTGCGGCGAATGCGCTGTCGAGGCCGATGGCGATCAACAGGGCGAAGAACACAATGCCCCACAAGGGCGCGAGGGGCAAAGCGCTGATCGCCATGGGGTATGACACGAAAGCGAGAAACATCGACTCAAGCTTCAGGTCCTGGAGCTGTGCGCCCTTGCTGTTCGCCAGGAAACCCATCATGGCGAAGGTGACAATCCCGGCGAGGATGCTGATGACGAGTACCGATGCGCAGATCCACACGGCGGATTTCGCAAGGCCCGTGTCATCCTTCTTGCGGCTGGCGTAGGCGATCAGTTGCCCCATCGCGAGACCGAGTGCGAGAACCGTTTGTGATGCCGCGGCAGCCCAAACCGATGGCCGCCAGATGTCGGCGAATCGCGGCTTGAGGAAGTAAGCGAGACCGTCC
>CAZERK010000139.1:1265-8223 GCA_964514515.1 uncultured Planctomycetaceae bacterium | reverse complement strand
ATGCCCTAGGGAGGCCAGGACATGTACTCAGGTCTGATCCGTGGAGCATGTGAGATCTGCGTCGTCGGCGTGGTGGTGCTTGCCGCCGTCGCCGTGATCGGCTGCGGGAACGTCAGCCCCTTCCTCTCGCTGCATTTCGCCGCGAACAGCGAGTTGCAGGACACCCAAGGCACGCCGCAACCGCTCCCTCAGCCCGATGGGACGAGCGGTGAAGTGCTGGCCTCCGTCTGCAATCTCTCGGAGGAGTTGCGGACGATTCAGGTGACGTTAGAGAACGACTCCGCGGACAACGTCCGCTTTGCGATGACGTTCATCGCGTCGACGGGTCCAGGGGGGTTCGTCTGCACCGACGAGGTCGAAGAGTATCTAAGCGCCGGATACGTCCGACAGAACACCAACACGATCGTCATCGGATGCGACACCGTCGTGCTGGGCGGCAGCCAGTTGCTGATTCTAGAGTACGGTTACAACGAGATTCCGGAATCATGGATTCAGCGGGCCACCATCGACGGCACCACCGTGACGGCAACCCTGCTCGCCCTGACCCGACGGAACCAGGCGTCTCGGATCGACATCCCGCTGCCCGAGTTGATCGTCTTCGGAACGGATGACTCGCTCTTCGAGTGCTCCGGCAGCGGCTCCAACCGCTTGTGCACCCAGCGAGGCTTCGTCTACGTAACAGACGCGCTGGTCTCCACCGGCAAGCCGGTCGAAGCCTCCCGCATCCAGGGAACACCGTGTGCGGAGAACTTCGGAACAGCCCCGGAATGGTACCTGGACAAGACCACCCTGGATGGCACGATCCAGAGCTTCCAGTATCCCGCCGGCGGCTCGATCCTCGTGCAGATTCTCGATCGATCCACCGACTCCCTGACGACGAACCGAAACCAGGTCGTCTGGACGGTGCTCAATTCAGCCGGGACCACCGTGCATTCCCCGAACTCGTAGCGGCCCGGCGGTCGACAGTTCAACAACAAGTCTGTTCGGGCGCCCACGCCTTCCTCGGCTCGAACGCACGTTCGCGCACGACGGCGCCACGCGCCGCAAGCCGCAACCAAGCACGCCCCCTGAATAGCGCCTTGAGCCGCTCCCTCGCCGCGGGATATACTCCCGTTTGCAGCGGGAGGACCTCCCTTCACGCGATTGAACATCGATCTGACGGAGAGACGACCCATGAACGGATTCGGCCGCATATCGAGGGGGATCGCCCTGGCGGTTCTACTCTTCAACACCGCTTGCCAACAGAGCACGTGCCCGACGGTTCAGGAAAGCATCGTCCAGATTGGCTCGACGAAGGCGGACTTGTTCGGCCTTCCAGCCGAGTATCGGGCCCTGCACCCGCGCCTGGAGGAATGTTTCGGGCATCCCGTGTGCTTCCGCTCACAGCCCGACGGAGCCGCGATCGGTCAACAGCTCTCGCAGGGCGATATCCCCTTCGCCATCATGACGGCGGCGGAGTTTGCTTCTGTGGAGGATCCGAGCAGGCTGACGCTGCTGGCGACCGGGATCAACGCGTTGGGCCGCACGTCGCACAAGGCGTATCTGGTTGTCCGAGCCGATTCGCATATCAAGACGATCTCGGATTGCCAAGGCAAGCGGTTCGCCTTCGGCGCGAGGAACGACCTCCTGACGGATTATGCGACAAGGGACGCGCTGGAGAAGGCCGGCGTGCCCGTTCAGAAGCTGCTGACGGAAATCCTGCCGCCGCCGGTGGCCTACGAAGGCCGGCTGTACTTGAAGAACGATGTGGCGCGCACCATCGCGTACGACCTCACAGTCAACGCAGGAGTCATTGATGAGGTCGTCTTCCAAGAGATGCCTGCGACCGGAGGAAACCTGATCGTCGGGCCGTCCCAGGATCAATTCAAGATCGTGGGCGAGACGACTCCCGTTCCGGAGATTGTCGTCGTGGCCGGCCCGGCCGCCCAGCCTGCCGCCACCGAACGGCTCAGGGCGTTTCTCCTGGACAACGTCAAGGATGACAAGATGATATGCGAACAACTCGGCGTCACCGGCTTTGCGCCGGCCGACCAACCCGCTTACGACGCGGTCCGCAGCCTCCTGTCTGCGGCCCAGGCGGGCGCCAGCGAGAGCAGCCAGGATTAGATGTTCCTTGCGGTGGATCCCCGCGTGGTTGGGGTACGCGAGTTTCAAAGAAGGAGTCCCTCATCCGCCCTTACGTGGAAACCATCGTTTTTGTACTGACCCGACGAAATGGCTGAGGCCGTTCTTCAAACAACTGTGCGCGCCGAGGCGCGAGAGGAAACCGTCCGCGATCTCAGCGTGATCGCGGGTTGGTTCATCGGGCTCAGCCTGCTCTATTGGGGCGCGGTGCTGTTGGTTGTCGGTGGCCCTGGCTTTCCCCTCGACGACGCCTACATCCATCTTCAATTCGCCAAGAACCTCTCCTTCTACGGGCAGATGGCCTTCAATCCCGGCGTGCCCAGCAGCGGATCGACCGCCCCGCTGTGGCCTATGCTCACGGCCGGGGCCTACGCGCTGCTGGGGAATTGGTACGCAGCCGTCTACGTCCTGGCCGGCGCATGCAGCCTGGGGACGGCCCTCGTCGTCTACGGCATCATGCGATCCTGGACGGGCCGACGGGACTTGGCCCGATTCGCGGGCTTGCTCACCGTCCTGACAAACCCGACCGTCGTCCAAGCCTACAACGGCATGGAAGCGGCTGCCTACAGCCTGCTCTTCCTCCTCGCCTTGTGGTGCTACGGCACGCCGGGCCGTCGTCTGTGGGCGACGTTACTCCTGGCTATCGGCGTCTGGCTTCGACCGGAGTTCCTCGTCTTCCTGCCGATCACGGTCCTGGAACGGTGGATCAGCGTTTATCGCAGCGGGGCGCGGCGGCCGACAACCTACGTGCGCGAGGTACTTCCGCACGTCGGCGTTTGGGCGTGCGTGATCTTGCTCTACGTAGCGTACCATTGGCATCAGGATGGGCACCTCGTGCCGACGACGTTCGGCGCCAAATACGTCGCCCGCGGCATCGCCAGGCCGCTCTGGATGGAAAGCGTGCCGGCGACGCTCCGGCGGGGCCACGTGCCGCACCTGCTCCTGGCCTTGACGGTTTGGCCGTTGATGGTGCTCGTGCTGGCGGGGATTACGCTCGGCGTCAACTGCGCCCCGTTGGGCTTCGGCCTGAAAAAGGCCATCTGGGCGCTCTGGAAGGACATGAGCCAAACGGCGTCGGGCTGGCGACTGGCGACCATGAGCCTGGTCGGCTATCCCTACCTGCGCGGTTTCGTCGACTCGCTCGGCGGCGCGTGGTTCCAGCAACAACGGTACTACGCCCATCTGACGCCGCTGCTCGTCTTGGTCGTCATCGGCGCCTTGCCGGCCACGCGGGCGATTGTCACGCGGCGGTGGTGGTCGTGGAAAGACGTCCCGTTAAGCGTGCAGATGCGTCGCACGTGCGCGTGGGCCGCGGTGGCGACCGTCGGCTGGGGGGTGATGGGCGTCATCTCCGTATCCAATATCAGCTTCATGCAGGTGCCGCTCGGGCGTTGGGTCCACGACAACACCCAACCGAACGACCTGATTGCCACGAACGACATCGGAGCCATCGCCTTCTTGGGCGAGCGGCGCGTGCTCGACACCGTAGGCCTGGTCGAGCCGGCCGTCGTCGAGCACGTTATGGCAGGCGGGGATCTCCTGGGATACATGAAGCAGCGCAGACCTGCCTACGTCATCATCTTCCCTGACTGGTACGAAGACCTGAGCCAACGACTCGACGTGCTCAAACCGGTGAAGGAGGTCGATCTCGACTTCAACGTGGTCTGCGGCGCGTCTCGGATGGTTGTCTACCGTCCGGACTGGCGCTGACGCGGCGCCTGACCGCGATTGCGCTTCACGGTCGCGAGGAGTCTCGTGCTGGCTGCGTAGCGGACGTACTCCTGCTTGGTCGCAGCGCGGGGGAGGAGGGCCGACCCGCCGCGGCGGACCGGCCGCTACGGGCGCACGCAACCGTGAGCCGCCTTGGAACCGCGCGATGAGAGCCTACGCCCGTCAGAGCCCAAGACCCGGCGAACATCGGCGCCGCGCTGCTCAAACCGGCGGGCTGCTCGCGGTGAGCCTCGCCGCATTCGCCATCGGCGGCTGCGGCCGACCGGGCGTCGTGGATGTCGATCTGACGACCGCTCCGGTGCGATTCATCGTCGACCATCACGGCTGGCCCAAGCCGTTCTGGTGGCCGCGCGTTACGGAGTTCGCCATCGGCAGTGACAAGGACGAGCTGTTGTGGCACATGGAAGCATCCAGTTCGGCGGGCGAACCGGCCAACCGCCTGGCCTTTGTCTACGGGCAGGTCCCGCCGGGCTTCCGACAGCTTGTTCCCGCTGGCGACACACCGCCGCAGCCGTTGAAGACCGGACAGACGTACTACGTAGCGGCGGTCGGGCCGAGGGCGGTCTATCGGATGGTCTTCTCGCTGCCTCAGAGCCCCCTGGAGGCGCGCGTTATGGAGCCGGTCGCCCCATTGGTGACATGAGCCGCCACCTTATAATGAGGAGGCTGGATCGGGGGCATCCGGTGACTGGGTCCGCCGCGAAGCGGATGAGGCCGTTCGCAATCTAAGCCTGCTTGGGGACCAACCGATAGCGGACGCGGCGGGCCGATGGGCGCGTGAGCAAAACGCCGGGAGACCGTTGCGCTGCCTTGGGCGGTCGTTCCGCGCAAGTCTGCCGCAGCCGCGGGGCGTGCCGCGATGGTGCATTCCATCATCCACGCCGGGCTTCTTTCGAATAAGACCATAGCGGCGGCGTCACGGTGATCGGCTGCCGCGCGCAACGATGTTCGACTGCGATGGGTTTCCATGATGCTAGGGAGGACGAAACGATGAGTAAACATCAACACAGGACGGTTCTGGTTGCGCTTGCCTGGGCTTTGCCGGCGGTGATGCTTCTCGGCTCGGCCGTCGCGACGGCGTCCGGTCCGCGGGATGAGGCCCTCACGCTCCACCAGGAGATGATGAACGCCTATCAAGCGGGCGACTATGAGAAGGCGCTCAAAGCCGGCGAGAAGCTGATCGAGATCGAGCCGGACGACGTGGCGACGATGTACAACATCGCCTGCTTGCATTGCCTCCTGAGGCACAAGGATAAAGCCTACGATTGGCTCGACAAGGCCGTGGAGGCGGGATACCACCAGGCCGACCATCTGGCCGGCGACGATGACTTCAAGACCATCCGGGCGGAGAAGCGCTTCCGCGCGATCGTCGAACGGCTGCGAGAAGCAGAGGAGAAGGAGAACGCCGCGGAAACAAAGACCGAGGAGCAGACGCGGGCACAGAAAAAGCAGGGGCAGGAACAGAAGCAAGACGAGAAGAAGCGCTCCAAGAATGAGCAAGAATCCGCCCAAGCCAAGCAGCCCAAGAAGCAAGCGGCTGCCCGCAGTCCGGACCGGCAGCGGCCCCTGACGGATCAGGAGGTCTACGCCAAGGTCAACGAATTGACCCAGGAATTGGTCGCGGCTTCGAGCGCCGGCAAGCGATACAAGGCCCTGGCGCTGGCGTTGGAAGCTCGAATCCTCGCCGACATCGGTTTGACCAACTACAACGTCGCCTGCATGTACGCGCTGCTCGGCCAGAAGGACGACGCGTTTCGCTACCTCGACCGTGCGATCGATCTTGGGGGCTTCACGAGCGACATGGTCGCGCAGATTGAAAACGACTCAGACTTCGACAAGCTGCGGAACGACCCGCGCTACAAAACGGCGATCAAGAAAGCCGCAGCATCGCCCGGCGGCGCGGCTCAAGGGGAACAAGGCGAGCCGGTTGACTTCGAGTGGAAGGTGATCGTTCCCAAGGGTGTGGAGAAGACCGAGCGCACGCCGCTGGTCGTCGCGCTGCACGGCTACAACGGCAACATGAAGGACAAGGCTCAGCGGTGGGTGGAGGCGGCCCGGAAGGCCGGCGCGATTCTGATAGACGCCCAGGGCACGTACAACCTCGACGACGGGCATTATCAATGGGGGCGCAGCATCGACGATATCGAGTCCAACCTCCTGGACGCCATCGAAGAGGTCCAACAGGAATACAAGCTCGAACACGGCCAGATCGTGCTGACCGGCTTCAGCCAAGGGGCGACCGCGGCCTGGGTGCTGGCCTTGCGCAACCCCGACGTGATCCACGGCGTAATCCCGGTCGCGGGCCGATTGGACGTCGTTCCGAACGATCTGTTCGAGGATGACGAACTCGAATCGCTGCGCGCTATCGTCTTGGCCGGGGCGAATGACGACGAGAAGCTCATCGAAGGCTGCCGCGCGATGGTCAAGCGCCTGGATGAAGTCGGGGCCGCGGCGAAGCTCATGGTCTATGACAACCTCGGACACGACTTCCCTGAAGGCGGCCCAAAGGAGCTGGTCAAGGCCCTTCAGTTCGTGCTGAAGAAGTAACGGCGCGGCCCGCCGTCACAAACCGATGCGTTCGTCACGAGAGCCGCGGGCCTTGGCCCGCGGGTGGCCGCGGACGCGAACCGCGCACGGGACTCCGCTCGCACGCAGATGGACCGAGCCGCCTTGATCGGCGAGCCAGGACGACGCCGCCGATCCGCTGCGCTTCGAGGACGGCTGGCGCATGCGCATCTTCTGCACGCGGCGCTCGCGACAAGCCTGAATTACGGTGTGCGGTCACGCGACGGAGTTCGTAGCGACCCCGAATTTCGCACGGTGATTCAGCAGGCCGACGACGATCAGGCTGGCGTGCGGTGCGTGCCGTCACACCAAGGCAGCGTACCGCTGCGATGGCATTGGCAAACGGCCTTCTTGCCGGCCTCGATCACGTCCACCACGATCGGCTTGAGGCCTGTGCCATGTCTGGCGTGGGCGCCGTCGCAGTAAGGGAGCTTCTCGCTCAGCCCGCATTGGCAATAGGCCTTCTTGCCCACGGTCTCATCAACGACGATCGGTCTTTCACCATGCTCTGGTTGCATTCAACGTCTCCCGATTCGTG
>CAZERK010000139.1:0-1255 GCA_964514515.1 uncultured Planctomycetaceae bacterium | reverse complement strand
GATCGTACCCACCTGCGGCCTTGTAGCGAACGGTCTGGAGCGCTTCGCGTATGCGAGTCGCGCCCCCCTGCCGGCGAGGCACGTTCGCCATCGGCACGCGCCTGTCCCATGCGTCGGCCAGCCCGGCGCGCCGAGAACGCTGCATGAGGGTGCAAGTCGCGCTGGGAGCTGCTGTAAAACCGCCCGTTCGCAGCGTCGCCCAGACCGAAGTCCGGGGTTCCTCGGCCTTATGAGACAACTCTCCAATTGTAGGTCGCCCGGAGCCCGTCGCCCGAACGACAAGAATGCCGGCCATCCCGCGCCGGTATCCGTGCAGGACGGCGGGCGTCGGCCGCGGCGGTTACGGCGGGTAATGCTTGGGGATGGCCTGGATGCGTGCGAGGATCCCCGTGAAATCGGCGTCCAGGCCGATTGTGCGCAGATACCAATGGATGGTCTGCCAACGGGGCCGGTTGTCGCGGGCGGCGTATTCGAGGGCTTGCGGCCGGCTGATGAGGCCGTGCCGGATTTGGTTGCTGCGGAAGGTGTCGTTTTCGGTGAAGCCGGCGACGGTGTAGTAGATGTAGTTGTAGAACGGCGCGGTTCCGTCGCCGATGCGCCACGTCGTACGCGTGTCGTTGGCCAGCTCCCAGTTGTACTCGTCCAGGAGCGTCGTGACGATGCGGCGCTCGTCCCAGTCGATGAACCGATACAGGTTCAGGTAATCGCGTTTGATGGCGTAGAAGCAGGCGTACGCGAAGAGCGTGTCGGGCAGCGACCGGTTCCAATAGGCCCGATTCGCGAGGTAGTTGCGGCCGTAGTGCCAGACGAGGCGGGCCTGGTTCGCGATCGACAGGACTTGCACGTGGTCGGGGTCGGCGACGTGCGGGGCGGTCCCGCAGAACCCGGACTTGAAGTCGGTCCGTTCGAGGGGGTTCTCGCACATGATGAGCAAGGGTAGGCCGAGCCGTCGGCGGACTTGTCTTGCGTAATAGAAGTATTGCTTGTCGCCCGCCATGAAGAGGGGGATCAGTCCGAGGTCCGGCTGGCGCAGCCAGGCGAGCACGTTCTGCCGGATGTAGCGGCGTTTCGTCGGGATGTCCGCGGAAACCAGGATATGCTCGACGCCGAGCTTGGCGCATATCCGCGAAATGTTTCGCCGCGCCAGGTCCGTCACCATGCCCCAGTCGTACGTGAACGCGACGGGATGAAGGCCGAGTTCGCGCTTGAGGTAATGCACGCCGAAGCTGCTGTCTCGGCCGCCGCTGAAGGCCGC
>CAZERK010000138.1:0-8273 GCA_964514515.1 uncultured Planctomycetaceae bacterium | reverse complement strand
CCGCAGGGCCGTGCAATCCGATCGGCGCGTCGCGCGCGGCCGGGCGCTTGTGGGTAGCCGCCTGGCTGGCCCACCGGTCACGCCGTGAACGAAGGCACGGGCTCTCTACTGTTTACCAGAAGGACTCAAGGCTCATGAGACCGCGCAATGTGTCTATTGCATGTTATCTCCTGTTGATCCTCCTGGTAGGCCTCAATATCACCGGACAGATCCTGATTTTCCGGCCTTACCTCGACGACTCCCTCACGAACGACTATTCAATCGACGCCAACGACGCTTATTCATATGTTTTGAAGGCATGCGGGATTGCCTATGACCGTGATTTCCAGAAGACGTTTGCAGATGGTTACCGCACGCCTGGATATCCGCTCTTCATTGCGTTCTTCCACATGGTCTCCGATCAGCCCTTGAAAGCGACGCGGTACGCGCAGGTGGTCCTCACGTCGCTCATGATTCCGCTCTCATTCTTCCTGCTGCGCCGTCTGTTGAATTCAAGCGCGGGCGGGCTCCTCGGAGCCTGCGCCTGTGCCTTGTGGCCTCCATTCTACTTCAGTTGCCCCCTGCTCTACGCGGAATCCGTGAGCGTGTTCGGCGTCGCGGTTCTCGTCTTCGTCCTGTCCAGAATGGCGAAACACAATCTTGTCACGGTCTCCATTTGTCTGGCCGCCGTCCTCGCCTCACTCGTATACGTCAAGCCCAACCACCTATTATTGATCCTCCCTCTGGAGCTGTTCTGCTGGCGTCTATTGAAAAACCGAAGATTGTTTGCCGTCCAGTGCGCCGCCACCGTTGGCCTATTCGTGCTGTTGATTCTGCCCTGGTCCCTCTTCGTGTCTCGACATGCCAGGATGCCGGTCCCCCTGACCGCAGCACAAGGCATGAATCTGTTCTTCGGGACGGGCGTCCGCCCCATCCAGACAGAAGCCGCCCAGAAGACGATCATGCACTGGTTTGCGAAACGCGCCGGCGTTACGGATGAGCGTGTGGCGACACAAATTGAGGAGACGGCAAAGCAGTTTCCGACGCTGGGCGAGCAGAACAAGTACTTCCAGAGTCAAGCGTGCAAGATATGGATGGCGAGGCCGTGTGCCACAAGCCTCTACGGCGTGGGCAAGGTCCTGCACACCTTCGGCTTCTCGCTCAGGGGGATGAGCGACCGGATTCTAGCTGCGTTCGCAGTTGTGGCGGTGGCCGCTGCGGTATGGCTGGGCCGGATGCGGGCGCACGAGCCGTGGCGTTGGTTCTTTTGGGGAGCGACGTTCGTCACCGCGATCCAGGCGTTTGTTTTCCTCCCGCACATGCGTTTCAAGACCGTCCTCTTTGACTACCCTGCGCTGGTCCTGATCGTGCTTGCTGCCGCGGAGGTGGTGAGACGAGTGAAGGCCAGCACAGCCAAGTCTCCCCCGTTTTCATCGGATGGTTTTGCAGGCACATGACCGCTACTGGAATGCCGAGCGTTGGGCGACGCTGGCGCGGCAGCACCTTGGTGCGGCTCGGCGACGTGATGGCCAGCCTCTGGGTGTTTCGTTGCTGCGTCGCCGACATTCTCCTCACGCACGGGCGCAACAGAGGCTGTCTTGACGACATGGATTATCGTCCGCGAGCCGGCGAGGCCCTTCTCCCTTGACCCGATGACTCGGCTCGCTACCCTATAGCTATGGTCGGTTATCGGTCCCTGCGCGATCCGCGGCCTGAGCGAAACCGATCGCGAGCGAGCCGCAGCCCGGGCCGTTGTTTTCCGATAAGGAGGCGACGGCCATGGGGCGCAGCCAGTATAGCAGTTCATCTTGCCGCCGAGGCGCGACGGCAAGCGGCAAACGCAACGACAGCGGAGCACAAATCATGACCGAGCGCGTTCGAGAAATCCTGAGTTGGTATCGCAGCGACAATCCGGGCGTTCTGACCCATCTCGCCCGAATGCTCAACCACGGGCGTCTGGGCGGCACGGGTCGCATGGTCATCCTCCCGGTAGACCAGGGATGGGAGCATGGCCCGGTCCGCAGCTTCGGCCCCAACCCGGCCGGCTACGACCCGCACTACCATTTCAAACTGGGCATCGAAGCCGGCCTGAACGCCTACGCGGCCCCGTTGGGCTTCTTGGAGGCGGGCGCGGCGGACTTCGCAGGGGAAATCCCCCTCATCCTCAAGGCCAACAGCCACGACCTGCTCGCGGACGAGAAAGACTCCTGGCAGGCCCTGACGGCGTCCGTCAACGATGCTCTGCGGCTGGGCTGCTGCGGCATCGGCTTGACGATCTACCCCGGCTCCGGCGAGCGCAAGGAGATGTACGAGAACCTCCGTGCCTACGCCGAAGAGGCCAAGGAGGCCGGTCTGGCCGTCATCGTGTGGAGCTATCCGCGCGGCAGCCAGCTCTCCAAGGCGGGCGAGACGGCCGTGGACGTGGCGGGCTATGCCGCACAGATCGCCTGCCAGATGGGCGCCCACGTCGTCAAGGTCAAACTGCCGACCGACCACATCGAGCAAGACGCGGCCAAGAAGGTGTACGAGAAGGAGAAGATTCCGATCGGGACGCTGACCGAGCGCGTTCGCCACGTCGTGCAGTGCGCGTTCAACGGCAAGCGCATCGTCATCTTCAGCGGCGGCGCCAAGAAGGACAAGGACGAGGACGTCTTCGAGGAAATCAAGGCGATTCGCGACGGCGGCGGCTTCGGCTCCATCATCGGCCGCAACAGCTTCCAGCGCAAACACGCCGAGGCCCTGAAGTTCCTCGACGCGATTGTCAAGATCTACGCGGCATAAGCGCTTGGAGACGTTTACGGTTGCATCCGCACGTAGGGAGGAGTAAAGGGGTCACTACTGATTCTTGCTTGTCGTCGGCGCGTTCAATCGCTCAGAATCTGGTCGAGGAACGAAGAGATGATCGAGCGGTAGTTATCGGCGTCGAACTCGATGGCCAAGAGATGTTCGCCGCTTACCTCTGCGAACTGCTTGGGTTCGACGGCGGCCTCGTACAACGTCAAAGCGCCCGCGATGGGCGACACCGAATCCGCCGGCGAATGGATGAAGAGCTTCGGGAGCGTGATGAGCGGGACGTTCGCCTCCGGGCTCAGTTCGCCTGGAAAGCTCAGGAAGGCCTCCGGCGAGGGGATCATCCCCATGAGCGCAAAGGCATAAGACGACAGGTTCTGGGGAACGCAGGAGCCCTCCGCGATCACGCCCACGACTCCGGCAGGGGAGCGGGCCGCTTGAGCAAAGGCGGGCACCGTGCCCAGCGAAGCCCCGAAGATGATGATCGGAGGAGGATCAGGCTGGTCGCGGCCCTGCAAGTAACCCAGCGCCACGTCGGCGTCCGGGAGAATCGTGGCCAGCGTCGCGAGGCACCAACTCTCGCCAAAGCCCTGATAGTCGTAGGCGAACACGTTGCAGCCCAGATCGTGGAGCAGCCGGTAATGGCTCAGACCGGAACTGCGGTTTGCCACGGCCCCGTGATGCACGAGGACGGTCGCGCGCGGTTCCGACGCGGGGATGAACCAGCCGTAGAGGGTCTGGCCGTTCGCCGCGGTCAGGTGAACATCCTCGTAGGCAAGGCCGACGTTGGACGGCAGCGGGAAGACGAGATGGATCGCGGGCAGCGGGTAGAGCCCGTCATCGACGGCGAAGGTTCCACAGCCCGTGCACGCAGCTAACCAGAAGGATGCCAGCAGAGACGGCACGCCGATGGTCGGACGGATGGTTCGCATCATCGTGTTCAGGCAGATTCCCCTTGCCGCACGGCGTCTGACCTTCACGACCCGACCTGCCGCTTCGTTCGTCAAAGCCGCCTCGTCCATCCCGCGCGGCCCGGCAACTCGAGCGGCGCGCCGCCGAGCCGTCCAGGAAGGAACGACGACCCGGCTGCAGGTGCTGAAATCGCCACGGCACATGCAGATATCGGTCGTGACCGCTCGTCATGAACGATCGTTCATAATATGAACATAGATTTGCGCATGTCAAGCGGGGAATCTCTGCAGCCGTCAAGGCAGCAGGACTTCCTGCCAGCTCCGCCACGGGAGGCCGCGGTCGTAGAACGTGCAGAGGCCGACGCGGCGCTGTCCGCCGTAGTTGGACCGAACCCATCGCTTTAGCGGCGCCAGCGTCCGCCCTTCCAGCATCGGGTGCGTGTCGTCGGCATCCTCCGCAAGCGAAAAGCCGCCGGCCGGCGTCAACAGGTGCGGCTCGCCGGCGGGGTCGTCCGCATCCGGCCTCTCCACGTCGACCGGCGTCCAATCGACGATCACGTCGGGCGGGTCGGCTTGCAGGCGCACCAGCAACGTCTCCATCGGCGGGTCCAGCCGTGCGACCTTGCCCTTGAAGATCACGTCGGAGTTGGAGCATTCCAGAGGCGTTCGTCGCCCCGCGTAGTACGAAATCGCATCGTCGGTCGGCCAGACCATCACCGACTGCCCGGGCGACGTCTGCGATTGAATCGCTTCGACGATGCCATCGAGCCGGCCCCCCAGAATCCGATACGCCTGGCGAAACTCGTAGTTCGCGTCGAACGTGAACAGGAAATGGTCGCGCAGCGGAGACAGGCTCAGGATGGCCGTCACGAACGCGATCGTCGCCCAGGCCCGCTCGCCGCGCAGCCGAAGCGTCTGGTCGAAGAACCAGGCGACGAGAAGCGCCGCCGGCGGCGCGGCCTGCAGGAGATAATGCCCGTAGCCGTACGGCGCGACGATGACGACGGCCATCGCCATCGCCCACCACAGAAAGACGACGCCGGGCAGCGTGCCCGACGGAGCATCGCTCGTCCGCACAGCTTCACCGTGCGCCGGCTCGCGAACCGGCCCCGCCGACGCACGGTCGAACCCTCGGCGAATTCGATAGACCGCGGCAACAACGGCCGGTTCCATCAGAATGCCGGCGAGCCAAAACAGACCGATAACAGTCGACCAATGCTCGGGGTCGGCGAGGCGAGATCGCTCCCATTCGCTCGAACCGACGCGGGCCAGATCGTAGAGAAGCACCTGCTTGACGAACGGCGCCAACATCCCGGCCGTCGACATGAGCAGGATGACCAGGAGCCAGACCGCCGCGAAGCCGCCGACCAAGGCGGCCGCCCGCCGCAGCGACGCGCGTCGCCGCACATGCCCGCCGGCCACCACGTGCATAGCGACGAGCGGCAGAATCGCCATCAGGAAGACGATGCCGGTTTGCTTGAAGAGGCTCGCGCCCCCACAACAAGCGCCTGCCAGAATCCACGGTAGAAGACGACGGTCCACCGCAGGGCCGTCTCCAGCCGCCCCCGGCCCCCTGCCGACTAGGCGACGGCTCAACAGCACGAACGCGAGCATCTCGAAAAACGCCACGAACTTCTCGACGTTATCGCCCCAGTCGGCCAGCCCGCGATGACAGAAGATGATGCCGAGTACTGCCGCGGCCGCCGCGGCCGGCACGCGCGACGCAAACCGTCTCGCGGCGACGTACGTCAACGAGAGAACCGCCGCGCTGAGCACGGCATCCATCCAAAGCAGGGCTCGGTCGCTTCCCACGCCGAACAGCGATTCCATCGCGGCGAACGTGTAGTAGATGCCCGGCGGCTTGCTCTCCCAGAGGTCGCGGTAGAGCACGGCGCCGTCGAGAATTCGCCCTCCGATGTAGGCCCATATTCCGGCGTCCGTCTGCATACGGGCGTCGGACCAGCTCAGCCGCGTCGCGACGACGTGGACGCCTGCCAGGACCAGGATCAACGCGGCCGCAGCCGTCCCCAGCCGCGAGGCCTGTCCGGGAGAACTTGAACTGCTTCTGGTCAAGGGGGCGTCCATCGGCGTCCGCGCCTTTCAAATGCCGTGCTATCCTCGGCCGCCGCATTGTACCGGCTCCGCCCGGGACGGGCCGGGAGGCTCGGCGGCGCGCGTCTGAAATAATCCCCGACGGCGGGGCAATATCGAAGGCGGAGTCGTGCCCGCCGTCGTGAGGAGACTGCGGGCGTATCGTTTCTCTGATCTGGAGTCGTCTGGTTACTTTTCCACGTCGGGGGTTGAGGAGGCGTCATCATGTCATCATTCAAACGATCTTGCGGCTTACTCGGCCTCGTGCTGGTTGTCGGCTTGGGAGCGGCGCCCGTCTGGGCCGCTCGGCCGACCGAGCCGGCCGAACTGTACAAGGCCTATTTCCTCGAACACCGCGAGAAGGACTGCGCCGCGGCCGAGAAGCTCTATCAATCCGTGCTGAAGAGCGACGTGCCGCGGGAGATCAAGGTCATCGCGCAAGCCGGGGCGAACCGCTGCCGCGACAGTCTGGCCGCCGAGAATTTCGCCTCGCTGATGCCGGAAGCGACCATCTTCTACGCTGAGCTGAAGCGGCCCGGACAGGTGCTCGAAGACCTGTGCCGGATGCTTGGCATCGCCGGCAAGGACATGCAGCAACTGCTCACGGCCCGACCGAGCGCGGAGTCCAGCGCCCCGTTCTATCTACCCGACGAAATCGCCATCAGCCCGGCCCTGTTCGAGGCATTCAAGGGCTTCGGCGGCGTGGCCGTAGCGATCACGGACTTCGATCCTTCCGAGGGCAGGCCGCCCAAGGGCGTCATGGTCATCCATCACGGCGACAGCGACTTGCTCCGGGGCCTGATCGAGACCGCGTTCCAGTTCAGTCCGACCGCCGAGAAGATCGCCGATTTGCCGACCTTCTCCGCGCCGGCGCCCGATATCGGCAAGGTCGTGGGCGTCCTGACGGACGGCCTGTTCATCGTGGGCACGAGCCGCGAGGAGGTCGAGGGTGTCGTCGGGCGCTTGCTGCAGCCGGGCCGGGCGTCGCTGGGATCCAGCGCCGGCCTGAAGCAGAGCGAGGAACAGCGGGCCGGCGCGGCGCTGTTCGCCTACGCCGACTTGCAGGCCGTCTTGAAGATCGCTAAGGCCAACATGAGCGAGCACGACCTGCGCGACTTAAACGTCGCCAACACGCTGGCCGACTTGGACAGCCTCCGCTGGGCGTCGTTCTCCGCCGGCATCCACGACGACGCGATGTCCGTGCAGTTGGCCGTGCGGCTCGCCGACGACCACCACAGCATGGCCTACAACCTCCTGCGGCTGCCGCCGATGACGCAGCAATGCCTCGAAAAGGTGCCGGCCGAGTCCGCCGCGTTGTTTGCGTTCGGGTTGAATCCCGCGCTGACGTACGCGGCCGCCGACGCGGCATGCGACGGGGCTTCCGCGCGGCACGTCACGGGGCTGGATATCGGCCGCGAGTGCTTCGCCAACATCCGCGAGGCGTGCATCTTCGTCGTGCCAGGCAAGGTCACGCATCGCAACAGCCGGTCGGGACCGCCGATCGTCCCGAACATCGGGCTGGTCTTGGCCGTCAACGACGTGCAGCGGTCGAAGGCGCTTTGGGACCAGTTCTTGTCCATCCCCGGCCTGGTCGCCGGTCCGGAGCCTACGCCCCCGCAGTCCAGCAAGATCGGCTCCATCGACGCGACCGCCTACGCCATCCCGGACTTCGGCAAGATATACCGGACCGAAATCGACGCCTGCATCGCCATCGGCAGCAGCCGCAGACACCCTGAAGGCCATCGCCCAGACCCGGAGCAAGGGCAAGTCTATCCTCAAAGACCCCGCCTTCTCCAAGGTCTTCGACAAGATGCCCGAGGACACGAGCATGATGTTCGTCGCCCACGCCGGGCGTCTGGCGAACGTCGCGGCCTCGGCCAAGCCCGAAGCGGCTTTCTTCGCGGGTCAGGCGGAGGAGATGTGCGGCGACATGTTGCTCTGGAGCGCCATCGGCCAGGCACCGTCCCAACTGACGATCAGCGCGGCCTTGAGCGGGCTTCCCGACCTCAACAAGGTGCTCAAGCAGTACAAGCCGATGATCAACGCTCTTGCTGGCGCGGCGGTGCAGGCCCACCATCATGAGGTCCGCGCGTCAACAGAAGGCAAGGCCAAAGACAAGTCGAAAGGCAAGGCCAAGGGTCAGGCGAAGCGGAAGGCAGAAGACAAGGCGGACAACGAACAGGACGTGAACAAACTGACGTCCAAGGTGCTGGAGGCCGCGAACAAGGATGACTGCGAAAGAGCCCTGAAGTACGCCTTGAAGGCCCGCGAGATCGCCGACATCGGCCTGACGAACTACAACGTCGCCTGCATGTACAGCCGACTGGACAGAGCGGATGAGGCGTTCGAGTACCTGTTCCGCGCGGTTGAGTTGGGGATGCAAGATTCGGGGCGCGACATCGCCGAGTTGATGAAGACCGACTCCGACTTCGACAACATCCGCGACGACCCGCGTTTCGAGAAGGCCCTGAAGCAGGCTCAAGGCGGCGGCAAGACGAAGGC
>CAZERK010000137.1:2746-8289 GCA_964514515.1 uncultured Planctomycetaceae bacterium | reverse complement strand
GCGGGCAGGGCCCGGCGGGGGTCGATCCGGGCCTCGGTTCTTTGCGGTCCGCCATTGCCGAGTGCCCAGTATCGGTCCCCGCCCCGCGCCGGCCCTGCCCACGACGAACAGTCGACCTTTTGTTCTCAACCGCCGAAATACCCATTCGGTCGTGCATTCATGTAATTGGGTCATCGAGCAAACAGGAGCAGATCATGACCATCAGGAGACGCATTGGGCCGGCGACGGTCGGCTTGACCGTTTGTGCCTTATTCGTCGTCACGTGCGTTTGGGCGGCGGCGAACCCTCATGAACAGGACCCGAAGACAGCAGTTCTCACGGCCCCGACATTGCCGGAGGACGATGCAGATGCGACTGAGAGGCTGCAGCTCGATCCCGACCACCAACGGCAGCTTGCCCTGCTAGTCGATCACGTGAATCGATGGCCGGATCCGAGCATCCAGGCGGACTTCTGCTTCGCTCAGGGCACGCCACGGGAGGTCATCGAGGCCTTCTGCCAGGAAGTCCCATCCGCCTGCGGCAGGACCGAAGATGGCCGCTACTACCTCGGCGGCCGATGGCCGGGTACCCTGGGCAGCCCCATTGCATTGACGTGGAGCTTCGTGCCGGACGGTTGCGGCAGCAGCCAGCTCTTTGCGACGATGGATGCCAAGTTCGGCGGCAACCGGGCATTGTGGGTCAGCAAGTTCCAGGCCTGTTTCGATCGCTGGGAGCAGCTCTGCGGCATCGACTACACGCGCATCACGTACGGGGGCAACGACTGGGACGACGGCGCCTCGTGGGGTTCCTCCGGAAGCTCGACACGCGGCGATATCCGCATCCGGTCTATCTACATCGACGGGCCCAACGGCGTCCTAGGCTACGATACGTACCCGTCCGGCGGCGGCGACATGACACTCGATAAGGACGAAAACTGGGCGTACTCGCTGAACAACTACCGCTTTCTGCGTCAAGTCGTCATGCACGAGAACGGCCACGGCATCGGCCTCGCCCACATCTGCCCGCCTATCAACCTGTGGATCATGGAGCCGTACATCAACGAGAATTTCGACGGCCCCCAGCACGACGATGTCCGCGGGGCTCAGCGCTACTATGGGGACCCTTACGAGGAGGACAACACGTACTCGGCGGCGAACGATCTCGGAACGCTCGTGCACAACCAGACCGTGACGCTCGGCCCCGTCCCGGGCCTGAGCAACACCTCCTACCTGAGCATCGACGCCAACGGCGAGCAGGACTGGTTCAAGTTCACGATCGGCTTCGACGGCGAAGCGACCGTGACGGTCTCGCCGGTCGGTCTGTACTACGACAACAGCTCCCAATCGTGCTCCGGCGGCTACGGCATTGATTGCTGCGATGGGAGTTACGTGGACAGCCGGGATGCTGCGGATCTGAACTTTCAGATCTACGGACAAAACGGGACGACGCTTCTGGCGACGGGTGCTTCGTCGCCCGTGGGCAGCGCCGAGACGCTCTCGCACGTGCCGCTCAGCGGGGGAGCAGGGACATTCTACGTGCGCGTATACGAAGGCGACGCGCCCAGCTACGTGCAGATGTACTCGTTATTCGTGCAGGTGTTCGACGCGGGCGGCGACCTGACGCCGCCGGAACCGGACCCCATGACGTGGGCGAGTCAGCCCAGCCCGGTCCTGGACGCGCCCTCCCTGCTCACGATGACCGCGACGACGGCGACCGATCTTTCCCAGCCGATCGAGTACTACTTCGCCTGTACGGGCGGCAGTTGTCATGACGGCGGCTGGCAGACCGACGAGACCTACGTCGATTCGGGGCTATCGGCGAATTCTCCTTACACCTACACGGTGACAGCACGCGACGGGTCGGAATACCACAACGAGACCCAGCCTTCCAGCGGCGCGCAAGCGATCACGAGCATCGAGAAGCCCACGACGATCTCCTTCTCGAACGTCACCGAGACGTCCATGCAGGTGAACGTCCCCGGGACGTTCAGCAACTTGGCGTACTACGGTTCGGGAATCTACCTCGAGGTGACGCTCGGTGGAGCGCCGGCAGGTGGCGGCGATGCAAACACGTGGAAGAAGTCGCAGACGTTCAACGTGACCGGCCTGACGGCTGACACGACTTACACGTTTAGGGCCAAGGCCCGCAATATGCTCGATTTTGAGACAACTTACACGGTGCCGTTCACGCAAGCCACGTCCGGCGGCGTGCCGACGGGCGCATGCTGTCTCGATGAGTACGGCACGTGTGAGGTGGGGACCGAGCAGGATTGTCTGAGCGTCGAAGGGACCTACATGGGCGACGGCACCGATTGCGATCCCAATCCGTGCCTACCGCCCGAAGGCGCGTGCTGCTTTGACGATGGGTCGTGTACGTTCGGGACCGAAGCCGACTGCGTGACGGCCGGCGGCACCTATTGGGGTGACGGCACCGACTGCGATCCGAACCCGTGCCCGCCGCCGTGCTCGCTGCTGGGCGACGTCAACGTCGACGGGACTGTTGACGGCGACGACATCCCGGGTTTCGTGCGAGCGAAGCTGGGCCAGCCTGCGGAGCCGGGTGAGAACCAGGCTTGCGCGGACTATGGGACGGGCACCCTCGCCGGCGATATCGATGCCTTCATCGCCGACCTCCTCGCGAGCTGACGTGGCAAGGCAGGATCCGTCGCATCCATGAACAGCCGAGCCGGGTTTCGTGGACCCGGTGACTCGGATACCCGAGATCGGTGGCGGACGAAGGCGCTGTGCAACGAATGAAGCGTTTGATCCGAGGCGGTTACGCAGGGCGTGGCCGCCTCGGTGCGTTCTGGCGTGATCTGAGCGTGCGCCCCACGGCGCGTCGGCTCGTGCGACCCATCGCGATCACGTCTCGGCTCGCGTTCCTCTTCGAGACGACTATTCGATCGGCGGATGTTGCTGCGTCTCGTCCGCGGCATCGCTACGCGGGGCATCGGGTTCGTCTGAGGTAGGCGCCGGCGTCTGTCGGCCTCCGCCTTCGTTCGCAGACCGGCCCCGCGAAGAACGTCGCGGAGGACGTCGGGCCGCCTTGACGTCCTCGTCGAATTGGCGTCGGCGGCGCAGAATATGGTGGTAATGCTGCGCGAAGCGGTGCGCTTCGTCGCGAACCTGTTGGAGCAACCGCAGGGCCGGATCGTTTCGCGGAAGGCGCAGCGGCCGTTTCCGGGCCTGCGTGTAGAGTTCCTCCTGGCGCTTGGCGAGCGACACGACCATCGGCGGCCGCACGAACATCTCGCCGCACGCGCCGAGCGCGGCGTGCAACTGTCCAAGCCCCCCGTCGATCAGGATCACGTCGGGATAGAGCTCCTCCCCTTCCGCCGCGCGACGGTACCGTCGCCGCACGACTTCGCCGATCATCGCGTAGTCGTCCTGCCCCTGCACGGTCTGGATGCGATAACGTCGATAGCCCGTCTTGAAGGCCTTGCCGTCCACGAAGCAGACAAGCGCTCCGACGGATTCCTCCCCTTGCAGGTTGGCGATGTCGATGCCCTCGATGATGCGCGGCGGTTGCTCCAATTCCAGCACGGCGGTCAGCCGCTCGAGGGCCTCGCGAGGATCGACGTAGAAGACCTCCGGCTGGACGTCGAGATCCGGGTCTCCGGACAGCCGCAGATTCTGGATGGCCTTGATACGGTCGCGTATCCGCGCCGCCTCCTCGAAGTCCATCGCCGCCGCCGCCGCCGACATCTCCTTCTCCATCTCGCGGAGCAGAACGCTGCGCTTGGACGTCATGAATCGCCGAAACCGTTCGACGTCCTTGCGGTAGTCCGCCCGGCTGATCCGGTCGCCGCACGGGCCCGTGCATTGATTGATCGAGTAGAGCAGGCAGGGACGGAAGAAACGCTTCTTGTCGTCGTCCTCGCGGATATCCAACTCGCACGTGCGGAACTTGAACACGCGCTGCAACGCGTTTACGGCGTCCCGCAGCGTGCTCGCCGCGACGAAGGGGCCGAACAGCTTGCTGCCCTGAAGCCGGGGCTTGCGCGTCACGTAAACGCCGGGATACGCGTCGCCGGTCGTGATCTCGAGGTAGGGGAAGGTCTTGTCGTCCTTGAGCTGAACGTTGTGCGGCGGCTGGATGTCCTTGATGAGCCGGCTTTCCTGAAGCAGGGCGTCGACCTCCGTCTCGCATTCGAGGAAGTCGATGTCCACGACGTGGGCCGCCATCCGCGCGATGTCCGGCCCGCGCGTGTTGAGCAAGTCCGCGGAATCCTGGAAGTAGGAGGCGACGCGCGACCGCAGATCCTTGGCCTTCCCGACGTAGAGGACGCGGCCCTGGGCGTCCTTCATCAGATAGACGCCCGGCGTTTTGGGAAACTGCGAGATGCGTTCCCGCAGGCGTTGGATTCTCTCCGAGTCGTTGGGGGCCGACGGCATGGCCTGCATTATAATAGTCGCCGAAGCAGCCGCTTGAGCCTCAACCATGCAACCTTGCGTCTTCGTCTCCGACCTGCACGGACGGATCCACCGATACGAGAAGCTCTTCGCGACCATCGCCGCCGAAACGCCCCGAGCCGTGTTTCTCGGTGGAGACCTGCTGCCGAGCGGACGGCCCAGCCCCACGGCCGCGTCCGAGCCGCAGTTCGAGGACTTCCTGGGCGAGTACCTTGTCCCGCGTCTGCAGTCGCTCCGCGAGCAGTTGGGCGACGCCTATCCGCGCATCTTCGTCATCCTCGGCAACGACGACCGCCGGAGCGAAGAGCCCGCCGTCATCGCCGCCGCTGTCCAGGGCGTCTGGGAATACGCCCACGAACGGCGCGCTGCCTACGAGAACTACGCCATCTACGGCTATGCGTGCGTGCCGCCGACGCCGTTCATGTACAAGGACTGGGAACGGTACGACGTCTCCCGATACGTCGATCCCGGCTGCATCCAGCCGGAGGAAGGAGCGCACGGCGTCCCGTTCTCCGCGCACGAGATTTTGCACGCGACGATTCGGCAAGACCTGGCTCGCCTGGTCGGAGACGACGACCTGCGCAACGCCATCATGCTGTTTCATTCTCCGCCGTATCAGACCGTCCTGGATCGCGCGGCCCTGGACGGCAAGATGATCGACCACCTGCCGCTGGACGTCCACGTCGGCAGCATCGCGATCCGCCGGTTCATCGAGGCCCGCCGGCCGCTGATCTGTCTTCACGGCCACGTTCACGAATCGACGCGGCTGACCGGCGCCTGGTCCCAGCAGATCGGGCCGACGCATTGCTTCAGCGCCGCCCACGACGGCCCCGAGCTGGCCGTCGTCCAGTTTGATCCCGCCGATCCGGCTCGCGCCACGCGCGTGCTCATCTGATTGCGCGTTGTTCGTCGGCATCGCCGGCTCCCGGTAATCACGTCAATTGCCACGCAAGGCGGAACGGACGAAGATGCCTGTTACGGCTTGTCGGACGCCCGAGCCGGCGACGATCGGCAGGGCAGTCTTGCCCAAGATTGGGCGGATGTACCCGGTCGATTCTCCTCGGACCATGCAGACGCCGGCTTCGTACGGCAGGAGCGGTAAGAAGCCGAGGCAGTGCCGAGGCGCTGGCCCGCCGATCGCCCCTTGCGCCG
>CAZERK010000137.1:0-2736 GCA_964514515.1 uncultured Planctomycetaceae bacterium | reverse complement strand
CCTCCGGCAGCGGGCCGACGACCCGGCCCTTGGCGAAAGGAGCGTGCCACGATGTTTCTGCTCACGACGGCAACAACCGCTATCGGCGTGGTTCTCTCGGTGTTCTCGGGACTGATCTGCTACTTCGGCGCCGGAGCCGTCTGCACGGGATTGGACTGGCTTCCGCAGTCGGATCTCCTCCTGTCGAATCCCATCGCAGGCCTGGGGCTTGGCGTCGGCCTGATCCTGACCGGCTGCATGAGCGAGGCCGGTCGCGTTCAGTAACGCCGCCTCCGGATACGATTCACGCTTTCCGACCGCTGCCGATTCGATGTCGCATCCGGCGGGAGGTCATGCTGGCATGTTCCGACCATAACGCGCGGCCCGCATCGGAGCGACCCATGCCCTCCTCGCCTTGTCCGGGGGGGCGGTGAAGGGGGGACGAGTTCCCCTGTCTCCGCCTCCCGCCCCGCCCTTCCCCGGCAGGCAGCGCGTGATGGGATAGCTTCAACGCACATCAGCCGGCTCCCAAGCCGATAGGACGCTAGGAGTATTCTTATTGCGGGCTGGTTACGGGGACGTTGCAGGCTGCTCCGATGCGCTCGCAGCGGCACCAGCCGAGCGCAATGCTGGGCGCGGCTCGGATTACGAGACGGCTGCTCCCGGCATCCGAGGCGCCCGCATCGAAGCATCTGGGCTGTCGCCGCCGGTGCGTGATGAGCGTAACGCATTGCGAGACAACATGTTACAGATTAAAGAAGGTTGACTTCGCCGTCGCGTCCTATATCATCAGAATGAGAGGCGTCACGAACGGCATGCCGCGAGTCGTCGGGTAGCCTCATCGAGGATTCGCGTCGCGCTAGAGCCGATTGAGAAGAAGTAGCCCAGAACGGGAGGCAGTTGCATGGTTGGCAAGAACGAAATCTGGGAGCTGGTCGAGAAACGCGTCGATGCCCAGAGCTTCCGCGACGAGCATTGGGAGGGCAGCTTCGACGAGTATGTCGATATCGCGATCCGGCAGCCTCAAGTCGCGCGCAACGGCTTCCAGCGCATCTACGACATGATCCAGCATTTCGGGACGGAGCGGTACACGAAGCTGAAGCGAGACTCGGTCCGCTACAAGTTCTTCTCGGACCCGATCGACAACGGGGCGGACGCCATCTACGGCCTGGACAAGGCCTTAATGCAACTCGTGGACTTCTTCAAGTCCGCGGCCCAAGGCTACGGGACGGAACGCCGCATCCTCCTGCTGCACGGTCCCGTCGGCTCCGCGAAGTCCACGATCTGCCGCCTGCTTAAGAAGGGGCTGGAGTACTACTCTCGCCTGCCGGAAGGCGCGATGTACACGTTCGCCTGGCGCGTGCCGAAGCCCGACGGCGAGGTGGATCTCGTGGATTGTCCGATGCACGAAGAGCCGTTGAAGCTGATCCCGATCCGTGCGCGGCGCGAGGTGATCGCGCGGCTGAACGAATCGCTTCCGCCGGAGCGACGAGTCTCGGTCGAGGGCGACCTGGACCCGTTCTGCCGCAAGACGTTCACCGACCTGTTGAAGCAGTATGACGGCGAATGGCGAAAGGTGATGAACCACGTCGTCGTCAGGCGGCTGGTCATCAGCGAGAAGGACCGGCGCGGCATCGGCACCTTCCAGCCGAAGGACGAGAAGAACCAGGACAGCACGGAGCTGACCGGCGACATCAACTACCGCAAGATCGCCGAGTACGGCAGCGATTCGGATCCGCGGGCGTTCAACTTCGACGGGGAACTGAACATCGCGAACCGCGGCCTGATCGAGTTCATCGAGGTGCTCAAGCTGGACGTCGCCTTTCTGTACGACCTGTTGGGCGCGTCGCAGGAGCACGTCGTCAAGCCGAAGAAGTTCGCCAAGCTGTCGGGCCGCTTGAACCGCTCGACGTCATCATCGGGCACACGAACGAGCCTGAGTACCGCAAGCTGCAGAGCAACGAATTGATGGAGGCCTTCCGGGATCGAACCATCAAGATCGACATTCCGTACAACGTCGTGCTCGACGACGAGGTGAAGATTTACGAGAAGGACTTCAACAAGGACAGGATTCGCGGCACGCACATCGCGCCGCACACCGTTGAGATGGCGGCGATGTGGGCGGTCCTCACGCGCCTGGAGGAGCCGAAGAAGGCCGGCCTGACGCTGCTGCAGAAACAGAAGCTCTACAACGGCAAGACCGTGCCAGGCTATACGGAGGAGTCCGTCAAGGAACTGATGGAGGAGGCCCGGCGAGAGGGCATGCAGGGCATCAGCCCGCGCTACATCCAGGACAAGGTCTCCAACGCCCTCGTCAGCGACCAGGCCATGCAGGAGAAGGGCATCAACCCGTTCATGGTGCTCAACGAGCTCGAGAACGGCCTATCGCATCATTCGCTCATCGCCGACGAGGAACTGAAGAAGCGTTACAAGGAGTTGTTGAGCGTGGTGCGCGAGGAGTACGAGGACATCCTGAAGTCGGAGGTCCAGCGCGCGATCAGCGCGGACGAGGACGCCATCAAGCGGCTGGCGGCGAACTACATCGAGAACGTTCGGGCCTATACGCAACGGGAGAAGGTTCGCAACAAGTACACGGGCAAGGACGAGGAGCCGGACGAGCGGCTGATGCGCTCCATCGAAGAGAAGATCGACATCCCCGATTCGCGCAAGGACGACTTCCGGCAGGAGATCATGAACTACATCGGGGCCTTGTAGCTGGCCGGCAAGAAGTTAGAGTACCATACGAACGCCAGGCTG
>CAZERK010000136.1:0-8303 GCA_964514515.1 uncultured Planctomycetaceae bacterium | reverse complement strand
GGGCGTGGAGCCGGGGGCGCGGCGCGAGGCCGGCCCACGGCAGGCGGCCGGCCGACAACGGGCGGCGGCGCGCCGCGAGGGCGGGCGGGCGCCGCGCCGGCGGAGAGCGGACGGGGGGCGGAGGTCGACATGGGCGCCGGTTCCGTGATGGAACAGATCCAGCATTACAGAGACCGGGCCCAGGAGTATGATCCGCTGACAGGCGAGGCGATGGGAAGCGATCAGTGGTTCGAGGTGTTCATCGTCGTCCGAAAAGGCGACACACCCAACAACCTGATTCCAGATGCGTACGAGACCGCGGAAACGTCAGGCGGCGAGGAGCAGCCGGCCCGGGTCGAAGAGCCGAACGCGCCGCCACGCAGGGATTAGGATTGATTGGCCGACCGGCTTCCCGCAGGGGCGGATTTGGGCGAAGGAATACGGCGATAGGATGTAGCGTTTCCCGCCAACATCGTCCTGGCGCGGGGGGAGGCCGCGGGATGGGCTGTATGACCGACCGCGCGGGCAACGGGCGCGTGGGTCGGGCACGCCGAGGGGCGCCGGCTTCGTCGGCCGCCCCGAGCGCGGCGTTGGACGGACGGCGGGGTGGCTCCAAGGTCGCCGCCGGCGCGTGACGGAGCAAGATCGATGGGTTTTCTGAAGGCTTACTGGCGTTGGATTCTATTCGGTGTCGTCGCCCTGGCATCCTTGGGCGGAGCGGCCTGGGCCTTCGTCGCGGGCTCATCGGTTAACCAGCAAATGCAGCAAGTCAGCGAGTTGGTCTCGAAGGTCAAGGGGCATCAGGCCCGACCGGTAAACTTGAAGGCGATCGACGCCAAGAAGGCGGAAATCGAGGCCAGGAAGGTGGAGTTCGAGCAACTGCTCGACGCCGGCCTGGCGCGGACGCCATCGCGTTCAAGAGCGCATACGAGGCCGAATTCAAGACGCTCGCGGAGAAGCTGCAGGCCCGATCCGGCCCGACGCCGGAGGAGATCGAGAACGAACGGATCCAGATCAACACGCTGCGGGCCGAATCGCGCGCGACGGAGGGGGGCAGCGCCTGGGGTCCGCCGACCACGCCGACGGAGCAGCCCCCGACCGCATCGGACAGCACGAAGAAGCTGCAAAGCCTGCCTGAGTTGTTGAAGGTCTATGCGGATGCGCGGGCGGCCGAAAAGGTGGCGATGTCGGTCCATATGTATATCGATGCGGAGGCATTCGGAATCCACCCGTTGGTGAATGATACCGGCGCGCCAAACGCCGTGGATATCTGGCAGGCCCAGATGTCCCTGTGGATTCAGCAGGACATGGCGGCCGCCCTCGCTCGCTGCAACGAAGAGCGTGCCGCGGAGCTTCGCAAGCAGAGCGCAGAAGATCGTGCGTGGGTCGCGTATCTGCCAGTGAAGCGGCTGATCGCGTGCAGCATCGACGACGCATTGGGGGACGGCGGCGGGTCGGGGCTGTATTCGGACTTTGCCGAGTCGTTCACGGGCATGCAGAACAACGACAAGCGATTCGTTGTGCCGATTCAACTCAAGCTCATCGTCGAAGAAGCCTACGTGATGAAGCTGCTGGATCACATCTGCCGGGTGGGCTTCTACACGCCGATATCCGTGGCGTACTCGGCGGTGAAGCCGGATCCGGTATTCGAGACGTACATCTATGGGGACGAGCCGGTCGTCGAGTTGACCCTGGATTTGGAAGGCTACTACTTCCGCAAGGTCTTCGACCAATGGATCCCCAAGGAACTGGAAATGGTACTGCGGACTCCCGGAGCGGACCGGGAAGGCGGAGCCCGGCGCTAGGATGACAGGGCGACGTTCGGTCGAAACGTCGCGGCCGCCGCAAGCGTCGCGGGAGAATGACGGATGGCCAAGCGCAGCGCGAACCTCATCGATCTGCATGCAGAGAAGATCGTGCTGGGAGTGTGCGGTCTCTTCCTGATTGGGGCGGGCGTTCTTTCCTTCGGGGGTCTGCGATTTCAGGTCGACGGCCGAGGCCCCGCGGCGTTGGTCGAGGAAGCCGGCACGCAGGCGACGACGACGGCTCAACGGATCGCCGCGGCGCAGGCGCCCACGGACGGCACACAGAGCCAGGATTCGAAGGGAGACCCCGCCGCCGTGCTGCAAGAATGGTTCGGTCCCCAGGCGCCTGGCCTGATTCGAATCGCGCAAGTGGCCGAGGAGCCTGGACGAACGCAGAAGTTCCCGCCGATTCGTCCGGAGATCACCGGCTTGGCGGCTGAAGAGCGTCGGCACCTTGCACGGATCGTCGCGCCGGGCATCCCCGTCGTCGTGACGGGCCGAACGTTGCTTTCGTTGTCCGAACCGATGGATATCGCGGACGTGCTCCGCAGCGGCACGAGCACCCTCCTCACGAGGCCGACGATTCGGAGCTTCGTGTCGGTCGCCGCTCAGGTCGATCTCGTCGAGCAGGATACATATTTCAAGCTGGAGCATTATCCGTCGCATTGCTATGTGCAACCCGTCAAAGTGCACCTCCAGCGACGCGACGAAGCCGAACCGTGGCGGGGCTGGCAGGATGTGCCGGAGTTTCAACCGTACCGGCTTCCTGAGCGGCCTGCGCTGTTCAGGAGCGGACGCATCCAGTTGGACGGTCTCCAGGCTTACCAGGAAGTGATTCGGATGGGCGGCGATCTCATCGCGCGCCCGCGATTGCCGGGAAGCCGCGTTTCGCTTCCGCAGGTGCCCTACTTGGACAGGCTGCCGTCGAGCACCGGCCCTAGCCGGAGCGAGGCCAGCACGATAGTCAAGCGATGGACGGACCTGGCGCGAAAGGCGCTCGCCGGCAAGAAGCCGTTCGAAGAGAAGGACCTCGACGCGGCGCTGCTGCTGGCGAGAGCTGCGGCGGGCGTCACCGGCGCGGGCGACGCCGAGATTCAGACGGCGCGACGAGTCCTGGACGAAGTCGTGTCGAAGACCAAGGGGGATCGAAAGGAATTCGCCCAGCGCCCCCTGCGAGCGCCGGAACGGCTGATGCCGCTGATGGCGCACGATCTGGACGTCCTGCCGGGGCATACCTACGTGTACCGAATGCGCTATGAGGTCCTCAACTTGTTCGCGGGGATGCCTGGCGAGTTGCGGAACCCCGAAGACGCCCGGCGACTGACGACGTTCAGCGATTGGTCGCCCGAGAGCCGGCCGGTCACCATCGACAGCGACGTGTACTTCTTCCTGACGAAGGCGGATCCGCAAAAACGGCAGGCGACGGTCAAGGTCTACAAGAAGACCCGGACCGGTTGGAAGGACGAGGAGTACAACGTCGGTCTCGGCGAGTCGATCGGCGAGAAAGCGACGCGAGGGCTCAATAAAGGGATCGACTTCTCGACCCGTGCCATATGCGTCGATCTGGATTTTGACTGCCTGGATCCGGCCCCTGGCGGGAAGAAGACGGTCCGCATGGTTTATATCGATCCGGACGGCGGGCAGTTGCGAGAGCGCTATTTGTCGCGCGATCGAAAGGACAAGCTCATCCAGCAGTTGACGGATCAGCGGACGGCCGGCCGATAGCATTTCGTCGCGAATCACGGGAGAATCCCCTCCCGTCGTCTCAACGAGGTTGGTTTGCGCGCAGCGCCGCGTTGCGGTGCTCAGGTTGGAGCCTTTCACGGTTGCGTGCGGCTTTGCGGTCGACAGCGGCCGACTGCCCCCGCAACGGATCGACAGCTGCGGACGCAGGCAATCGTGAACTGCCATAGGACAGAGGTCCACGATGACGGCACGACGTCAAACCCGCACCAGGACGGGAGATCGCGTTCCTCGCGGCCGCGGGATCGGCGACCAACTTGCTTACCAGGTACGCCGGCAAGCGGCGCGATACAAGCAGGGCATGGTCCAGTTCCTCCGCGACATTGTGGCCATCCCGAGCGAGAGCGGACAGGAACGCCGCGTCGTCGCCAGAATCGCGCGGGAGATGAAGGCGACCCGGGCCTTTGACGAGATTCGGGTGGACGGCATGGGCAACTTGCTCGGCCGGCTCGGCCGCGGCAAGACGACGATCGCGATCGACGCGCATTGCGATACGGTCGGCGTCGGCAGCCGTGAGCAATGGCCGCACGATCCCTACAAGGGCAAGGTTGCGGCTGGCCGAGTCTGGGGGCGCGGGGCCGGCGATCAGAAGGGGGCGATCCCCGCGATGCTGTACGCGGCCCGGATCATCCGCGACCTCGAGCTGCCGCTGGATCGGTTCACGCTTTACGTCGTTGCGACCGTCCAGGAGGAGGACTGCGACGGCCTCTGCTGGCAGTACATCGTTCAGGAGGGTCGGTTGCGGCCGGACGTCGTAGTCGTCACGGACTCGACGAACTGCCAGATTCTTCGCGGGCAGCGCGGACGGATGGAGATCGGCGTGACCGTGCGGGGACGGTCCTGCCACGGCTCCATGCCGCACAAGGGCGACAACGCCGTCTACAAGATCGCCAAGGTGGGCCGCGAAATCGAGAAGCTCAACGACCGGCTCGCCACCGACGCCTTTCTCGGCAAGGGCACGATCACCGTCTCCTACGTCGACTGCAAGACGCCCAGCCTCTGCGCCGTGCCGGACCAGGCGTACATCCATCTGGACCGGCGGCTGACGCGCGGCGAGACGGAGGCGATCGCGCTGCGCCAAGTCCGCGAGGCCGTCCGTTGGGCCGGCGTCACCGCACAGGTGAAGGTCCCGACCTACGACCATCCCAGCTATACGGGCCTGGTCTATCCGACGAAGAAGTACTACCAGGCCTGGGTGATGCCGGAAGACGCCCCGGCGGTCCGGGCGGCAATCGACGCCTATCAGGCCCTGTTCGGAAAACGACCTCGGCCCGGACGCTGGACGTTCAGCACGAACGGCGTCGCGATCAACGGCATGTTCGGCATCCCGTGCGTCGGCTTCGGACCGGCGCCCGAATCCGTGGCCCATACGGTGAAGGACTCCGTGCCGATCCGCCACCTCGTCCAAGCGGCGGCTTTCTACGCCGCGTTTCCTTACGCCTTCTGCGGCGCGAGGTAGGCCCGCGCGCGGCGCACCCGTCCTGGGCTCGTCCTGTTTGGCGTGTAGGTCTGGCAACTCAGCGAGTCGGCTGAGACGTGTTCGACCTCGGTCGGCCCGGCGCGAGGACTTGCTTGCGAAGTTGCTTGAACGCCGCCTGCAACTGCGGGTCCGCCTTGATTAACGCTTCGACTTGGACAAGCTCGACCGCCTGGGATGCCGGCTGCGTCATCGAGGCGGCCGGCGGCGACCGCAGCCCCGTCTCGCTCGCTCGGTTCATCTCCCGCCAAGTCCGCAGCCATTGCTTGCGCTCGCTCAGGGGGCACGCGACAGGCATCGTGGGGGCGACGCCCCAATCGCCTCTGTGGATGGCGGCAGCCGTCTTGTGGATGCACTCTCCGCCGGGCAGGTAGTAATAGGCGGTCGTCAGCTTGATCGCGCCGCTGCCCTGACCCAGCTCCACGACCTCCTGCACGCTGCCCTTGCCGTAGGATCGTTCGCCGATCAGCGTTGCTCGGCGTTGGTCACGCAGGGCGCCCGCGACGATCTCCGCCGCGCTGGCCGTCGAGCCGTTGATCAGGACGACCATGGGAAACGAGGGGTAGCCGATGTCGTGCGTGGCCGACCACCGTTTCTCGGCGGAGCCGCGCCCCCGGGTGCTCACGATCACGCCTGAGTCCAGAAAGCGGTCGGCCACCTCGATCGCGCTGTTTAGCAGGCCGCCCGTGTTGTCTCGCAGGTCGAGGATCAGCCCGTGGAGCCCCTCACGCAGCAGTCGATTCATCCGCGCGTCGAGCCGCTCGTCGACGTCCGGCGTAAACTTGGTCAGCTTGACGTAGCCGATGGCGGATTCGGCGTCGAGCATGAAGCGCCAATCGCCCGACGCATCCCGCAGCCAGCCCCGAATGGGGTCCAATTGGATGACGGCCCGCTTGAGACGCACCTCGACGGGCGGCTCGGCTTGGCCGTCCGGGAAGCGCTCGATCGTCAGCGTGACGTCCGAATCCGGCACGCCGTTTAGGAGGTTGTTGACGGCATCGACGAGGGAGAGCTGATGGGCCGGCTGTCCGTCGACGTGCGTAATCATGTCGCCGGGATGGATCCCCGCCTTGGATGCCGGCGAATTCGGTTCGCAGTCCAGGACGCCGAGGCCCGCGTCCGTCGGCCAGACGTCAACGCCGATGCCGCCGAATACCCCGTCCGTCCGCTCCTTGAAGCGCTGGTACTCGTCGCGATCCAGGTAGATCGCGTGAACGTCGTCGAGCGATTGAATCATCGCCGCGATGCCGGCCCGCACGGCGCCGCCGACGAGCTTCTCGTCGTCCACGTCTTCGACGAATCGGCGATGGATTTGGGCTCGGGCGTCTACCAGAGGACCGAACGCCCTATAAACGCTGTCCCGTCCCGCGATCGTCTGGGGCAACTGCCACATGACGAGGGCAATCGTGGCGACGACCAGAATCCAGGCGAGGTTGCGCTTGGGCACGATGGTTCTTCTGTCTTGCCGAGCCCGGCCCTAGAGAGAAACAACGGAGGAAACAGGCGGATTGTGCGGCCCGCTGCCGCGAGCGTCAAGCTGCGCGCCCCGCAAGCACGCCGAACCAGCGACTGAATTGACCCGTCGGCTCAGCGCCCGTACCGTAAGCGCCTTGCGAGCGAACGTCGCCTGACGGTCTCATCGCGTCGCGGCGAACCAGCCACCGCTGAAAGCCGTCAGCCCTGGCCGACAGGCCGGTCGGGCGAGCAATAAACGTCGCTCGAAAAGCGAACAAGGGCGGCGCCTCTGGCTCTGGATCGTGCCCATGATCTACGCGACTCCCAAGCGCAAACGCCGAATCAGGCTGATCAACCCGCGGTCCGCCCTGTCGACGATCACCATGCCGGACGTCATCCAGCGCATGACGTTCAGCCGCAAGGCGCTGTTCGCCCCGACCGGCTTGATGATCTGCGCCTCCATCGTTCCGGACCATTGGGACGTCGAGGTCGTGGACGAGTGCGCCACGGAAACGCCGCACGTTCCGCGCGCCGATTGCGACATCGTCGGCATCGGCGCGATGACCACGCAGGCCAACCGCGCCTACGCCTTGGCCGACGCCTATCGCGCCCTCGGCGTGACCGTCGTGCTCGGCGGCATCCATCCGTCCGCCGTACCCGAGGACGCCTTGCCGCACTGCGACGTTGTTTGCAAAGGCGACGCCGAGTCCACGCTGCCGCACGTGATGGCCGACTGGGAACGGGCCGTTGAGTCATCCGCCCACTCGGCCGCAGATTCCGGCGCCGGCTCCGGAGCAGACTCCGTCGACGGCGACCCCGACGGCAACCTGAGCGGCGGCTCGGCCAGTCGCTTGCGCGCAGGCCTGCCGGGGCTGAAGCGCATCTACGACTGGACGAATTATCCCGATTCGCCCATCCGAACGCCGCGCAAGGACGTGATCGACCCCCGCGACTACCTCGTCGCCAATCCCATCCAGACGACCCGTGGCTGCCCGCACGGATGCAACTTCTGCACGACGCCGGGCGTGTTCGGTCGGGCGTTCCGTCAACGGTCGATCAACGACATCGTGGAGGAAATGCGCGAGGCCAAGGAACGGTTCAACACCTGGTGCTTCATCTTCGCGGACGACAATTTCGCGGGCAATCAGGCATGGGCGTTGGAGCTCTGCGCCGCCTTGGAGCCGCTCAAGATCGCCTGGGCCAGCCAATGCGACATCCTGATCTCGCGCAACGACAAGCTCCTGGCCGCGATGCACCGCTCCGGCTGCGTCGGGTTGATCCTGGGGCTCGAGTCGAAGAAGCAGGACACGCTGAGCGAGGCCGGCAAGCGTTTCGTCAAGAGCGACTCCTACGAATGGCGCATCCGCAAGATCCAGTCGTACGGCATCAGCCTGTGGGGGGCGTTCATCTTCGGGTTCGATCACGACAACTGGCAGGACCTGATGTACACCTGTCGCTGGGCGCAGCGGATGAACCTCGCGATGAGCTGCTATCCGATCCTGACGCCCTATCCCGGCACGGCGTTCTACGACCAGTTCGAGAAGGCCGGCCGCCTGCTCACGCGCGACTGGGACAAGTACAACGGCGCGTCGATCGTCTTCGAGCCGCGGCGGATGACGGCCCAGCCGCTTCGCCCCGCCCAGATGGCCGCCTTCGCCGAGTTCTTCTCGTTGCGATCCGCCCTGTGCCGCTTGAAGGTCTGGCCGCTGAAGAAGCGGGCGTGGCTCGCCAATCTCGCGATTTCGCAGGGCATCCGCTATTACTACGGCAAGCACGGCCGCCGCATTCCAAGCTTCCGCGATTTCGTCGATCCGTTCAGCCCGGCCTGGCGAAACGGGACGCCG
>CAZERK010000135.1:0-8337 GCA_964514515.1 uncultured Planctomycetaceae bacterium | reverse complement strand
TGCGGCGTCGTGCGGCCCCCAGTTCCCGGCGTCGCCGATCCCAACGTCCATCCCGATCTGCAGCCGGCAACGGGACGGCTTGGAGTAGTCCCACCGAATGCGCACAACGCGACGGCTGTCGGGTCGGCGGTCATCCAACACGCCGCAGAGCTGGAGCGTCCGTGCGTTCTGATACGCGGCGGCGCATTGGGCGATCACGTCTTCGACGCCGACGCTCGAAGCGTTGGACGAGGAAGCGGCGCCCCCGCCTTGCATGAGCGAACAGCCTGACAGACCGGCCGTCGCCAAACTCGTGAGCATGACGGCGACGCGTCGTCGGCCGTTACCGAGTTGTCTCCCGTTGCCGAGTTGTCGGCCGGCAACGAGTGACCGGCCGGCGCGGGGCGCGCTGTCATCGCCGGCTGCGCGTCGGCCGATGATCTGGAACGTGCTCCTTATTCGCATGAGCAAGGCTCGATTGGCGAAGGACCCGCGATCCGCCGCCGGCGACGGCGAGAACGCCGCTGCCCGAACCAGCCGGCGCGCCCCTGCGAGCCGTCGCGGCGATCGGGAGCGCCGCCGTGTCAGGAGGATGCGTTTTCTGGATCGTCGCGAGGCAATCTACACCGCGCCGCCGGCGACGGCAATGGCGATTGCTTGCGAGGACCGATGCGACCGGGACGCTCTGGACCGCGAAAGCGAATCGGCACGGTCGGCTGCGCGCGGACGAGACGAGTCGTGCAGGGGCCGATCAACGCAGTCTTCCCGCAGCCGGCTTTGTTCGAGAATGCGGCAGTCGTTTTGACCGATGTCTACTCGACGCCCATGAACACGATTGCGCATCCAGCCAACTCCTCCCAGACTGTCGCCTTGCAGATCGTCTCCTGCCCCGTGTGCGACGGCAGGGACCATCGCCCCGAACGACGGATTCGAGATTGGCAACTCGTTCGGTGCCGTTCCTGCGGCATGGTCTTCGCGAATCCCCAGCCGAGCGATGAAGACCTCGCGGCCGGCTACAACGGAGAGGGCGCGCTGACCTGGGCCGTTGGCGGCCACCTGGACAAGACCGCCTTCTACGAAACGTGGTTCGGATCGGAGGACCGCAGGCGATGGCGGAAGTACCTGCGCGGCATGGCGCGGCTCTGCGGCGGCGGACGACTGCTGGAATACGGCTGCGGGCCGGCCTTGGTCGGGCAACTGGCGGCGGACGAGGGTTGGCAGGTCGAGGCCATCGACCTCGGAGCGTGGATCCGTGACTTGCAGCCTCGTCGCAGCTTCCCGCTGCACGTCGGCACAATCCGCCAGCAAGCGTGGCCTCCGGGCTGCTTCGACGCCGTGTACGCCCAGGATGTGCTCGAACATCTCCGCCGACCCGGCGAGGAGCTTCGGGAACTGGCCCGAATCCTGCGGCCCGGCGGCGTGCTGTTCGTCCATGTTCCGAACTACGCCGCGATGACGATCCGCCTGGGCGTCTCACGCTTTGCGTACAACGAGCCGCCGGGTCATCTGAACTACTTCACGCCGAGCACGTTGCGGCGCGTCCTGCGCGACGCCGGCTTTGCGCGCGTGCGGCTCAGCTCCGACCATCTGGAGTATCGCGACTTCTGGCGACGCGGATCGTTCGAGTACGAGGCATTCGAGCAGCAGATCTCGCAGGCGGGCCGCCCGGAACACGGCCCATGCTGGCGAGCTGTCCGCAGCCTCATCAACATCCCCTTGGGCGTCCTGCGCTGCGGGACCTACCTGTGGGGGTACGCCGTTCGATCGCGTTGAAGCCGAACTCCGTTTGAATCAGCCGAGCGGCTGGGCACGTCGACCTCGCGGCCGGCCTCGCCGACGGCGGCGCGACCTGCTTGCCGCCCCCCGCCGGCCAAGGCCGCCGGCTCACAATGGGGAGCGCCATCCCTGTGCGTGACGACAGAAGGGCGAATCCCCCAATAGGAGCCCTCGGCCTTGGCCGAGGGGCGGCCACATTGGACGAGTTGCGCCCCCGGCGCAATATGCACCACGCCGTGCACAACGAAGATTGCCTGCGCACGTGAAGCGACGTGCGCATTAGAAGCTGCCCGCCGGCCAAGGCCGCCGGCTCTCAACACGCGACGACCGGCTGCACCGGCAGGAGGGCGGCGTCAACGGCGGAGCTGCTCCTCTTGGGCCGAGATGAGCTGGCGGATCGGCTTGGTGACGAGGCCTGCCGCGCCTCGCCACGACGCCTCGGCGCTATCTTCCCACATCTTCGCGATGCGGCGATGGGCGAGCAGGACCGTCGTATGGTTCTTGTTGCCCATCAGCCGGGCGATCTCCGGAAAGCTCAGGCTTGTGTGCTTGCGCGCCAGGTACATCGCGATGTTGCGCGCGAGCGCGACGGTTCGCGACTTCCGCGAGGTGTGCAAATCCGCGGGCGTAAGGCCGAAGTAGGTGGCCACGCTCTGCTCGATGTCGCTGACCGTCAGGATCTTGCCCGTCTGGGCCAGATGATCCTCCAACGCCTGACGCGCGAGGTCCGGCGTGATGGGCGTGGCGTTGAGGGAGGCAAAGGCCATGAGCTTCAGCAGGCAGCCTTCCAACTCGCGCACGTTTGATTGGATGCGGTCGGCGATGTAATGGATGACCGCCTCCGGGATGACGTGGCGCGTCAGGGCGGCGCGGCGGCGCAGGATTTCGCAGCGGGTGGCGAAGTCCGGCGGCTCGATGCGGACAACCATGCCGGAGATCAAGCGGTTGACGAGCGACTCGGAGAGATCTCCGATCATCTTCGGGTGGGCGTCGGACGCGAGCGCGACGCGTTTGCCGCAGGCCTCGATGGTGTTGAACGTATGGAGGAACTCCTCCTGCGTGGCCCGCTTGTTGGCGATGAAATGCATGTCGTCCAACAGCAACACGTCGATGTCGCGGAAGCGGTGCCGGAAGGCGTCCAGCTTCCGCTCGCGCAGGGCGTAGAGGAACTGGTTCGTGAACTCCTCGCCCGAGGCGTAGAGCCAACGCGCGGTGGGGCGTTGCTCCGTCAGGGCGTTGGCGATGCCTTGCAGCAGGTGCGTCTTGCCGAGGCCGCACGCGCTGTGGAAGAAGACGGGGCTGGCCTCGGCATCGTGATTCTCGACAACCTGTTCGGCGACGGAATGCGCGAGGCGGTTCGAGGGACCGACCACGAAGTTGCACAGCCGGCCGCGAAGCTTGCGGCGCGGCGTCATCGCTCCGTCGCCATCGCGCCCGTTGCCTCGAACGCCCTTCTCGGCGTTCCTCTCGATGAAGGCCGCCTGCGAGTTGAGTTGGCTCTTGCGGAGGTTGCGGAAGAGCACGGGATCGATGGCGAACGTGACGGGAATTTCGTAGCCGAGCACGTCCTTGGCGGCCTGCGAGATCGTCTCCGAGAAATGGTCCTCGATCCAACCGCCGATGAAGAGGTTGGGCACGCCGACCTTCACGAAACCGTCGGCGCACGTGACCTGCGTCGATTGATGGAACCAAACCTTGAAGCGCTGGGGACCGATGAGTTCCTCGATGCGAGCATGAATCCTGGCGGCGGTGTCCTCAACTTGCGTCGGCACGGCGCGCTCCCTCTCCGCTCCGCGCGACGGCGCGGCTCGCGGCATGACTGAGAAGACCCCTTGTTGAACGATGCCTCGGTCAAGAGACCAGGAAACTCGGGTCCGCTTCTCCCCCGGGCGAACCCGCGAACGTGCGAATCCATCGCAATCTCGTCGAGTCGGCAGTCTATGAAGCGCGCTCGCGCGCGTCAATTGAGATTTCTTTAGCACAAGTTGTCCACAGCAGGGGGCGACCGGCCGCGTCGAGAGTTGCGCGCACGAAAAAAATCTCCTCCACGTCTTCTGCACAGGTTGAACGCCGTCGTTGAAAACATGTTGATAACAACCGGCGCGGTTCCGCATCCTCAGTCGGACACGAAGGTTGATGTCAGCGGCCGGACAAACGCCAGCCGCCGGGTCGTCTGCTGAAACCCGTGGCGCCGGTACAGCCTCAGCGCCGGTTCGTTCGCCGCGTCGACGGCGACGGTGACGACCTCGAACCGTTCGCGCCGCGCTAAGGCGAGCCCGCCGCGCAGCAAGGCGGTGCCAATACCATGACACCTCTCGCGCGGATGCACGCCCATGTAGACCAACTCCAGCGCCGGACGCACGGGGTTCTCGGCGAACAGGATGCAGCCGGCGGCGTGATCGCCGCTTTGCAGCAGCAGCCAATGCTGCGGATCGAATCGCCCCGCGGCTTGATGGCCCGCGATGATGTCATCGATGGGTCGCAGCCCGGACAGGGCGGGGCAGTCGAGGCTCGCCTCGTAGGTCGCGAGGATCAGATCGGCGAACGCTCGGCGCCGTTCGGGCGTATAGGTGATCCATCGCCACGTGCGCGGCTCGGCGACGCCGCCGGGCGGGCGCGCCGACCCGGGCGACGACGGTTCCGCGATCCGCGGCGGACCTTCCGATCCCTCGACCGAACGCGGCGGCGCCGCGCTCGGTCTGGGTGCATCGGCACTGACCGCCTCTCGCGGGTCGCATTCCAAATAGAGCAGCGTCGCCAGCTCGCGGAAGCCGGCGTCGGCGAGCATCGCGGCGTTGGCGTCGTCTTCGGGGTGCAGGAGGCATTGAAGCAGCCGAACGTCGCGACGCGATTCAGCCGCGATCGCCTGTTCCAACAAGCGTGGCCCCGCCGAACGATGAGGCTCCAGAACCTGCGAGTCAGGGACCAGCATGAGCGCCGTGCGGCCGGGCGACTCGATGCACGCGCATGCGCCGACCATGCGACCGTGCTCGAGGCAGACCCAAAGACGCGACAGATCGAGCGACATGGCCCGGGCATAACGGAGAAAGGCCGAAACCTGATGTTCGATCTCCAGGGCAGATTGCCCTCGTCCAGCTAGCACGAGTCGCACGGCGCTTCGCGTTTCCCGTTGGGCGGCCAGTCGGATTTCGGCGGCGGACATCGGCAGAACCTCTCAGGCGCGGCACCGGTTCGCGCACCATAAGATGGACCCGGGTTGGCGACAAGGACTGCCGGCGTGCCCGGCGGTTGACGCGCAAGACCATCGCGTGGTTGCCGCATGACGGCGGCTTACGGCTGCATGCGGCCGCGGCGGATGCGTCGTCGCGGCCGGATGGCCGGCTTCCTCGAGCTTCGGCCGAACCGCCGCGCCGTGCGGCCCGACGCCCTGCGGCCTCGCGCGTGCGCGGTGCAGCGCGCGGCGGATAGGTTTCGTCGCCCTCTCAGGCACCGAAGACCAGGAAGCGGATTCGGGCGAAGGCGCAGATCGACGAGACGTCCGGCCCCCCACCCCGCGCTACTGCCCCAACGAGGTGCGAAAATTGCGCTGCACCGATAACCACGATCCTTGCAGAACCGTTGGCCGACTTCGCCCAAACGTCCGCGTGTCCCGTGGATCCCCCTGGCCCCAAGCGCCTCGAGACCGCCCCGGTCACGTCCGAAGCTAACGCGCATATCCTCTCAAGCCGATAGGTCGTTACGAGGTGCAGGCGGGCGGCCCTATGCGCTTCAGTCCGAGAAGCGCGGGCTTGGGCTCTCCCTGCCGACGATCACAGCCGACCGCGAGGGGACTCCGTGAACCCGCGTCCGAAGGTCCTCGACATCCTGCTGCGAAGCAACGACCTGGCGGCGGACCACGCCCTCGTGGCCGGCGTGCTGCATGTCGAGCCGTCTCTTCAGACGGAGATTATCAACGTGCTGCTCGCCCGCAGCCACGACGTTGGCATGAAGGCTCTACCGGCCCTCTTCGACAAGCTCGAACCGGCTGCCCAAGCGGCGATCGTCACCAACACGACCCGCCTGAGCAGCGCCCTGCGAACGACCATTCGCAGCAGCCATCTCCAGACGCGCGTCAACACCGTGCAGATCATCCGTCGAAGCGGCAACCTTCGCCTTGCCTATCTGGCGGCCCTGGCGGTGCACGACGCATCTCCCCAGGTCCGCGCCGACGGCGGCGCGGCTCTGCAGGAGTTGGCCGACGCGCATTGCCGCAATTACGCTGAAACGACCGCCGCTTTGCGAGACGTCTCCGAGCGCGAAGGCGAACTATCCCGGCCGATCGTCCAAACGCTTCGCATGTTGCGCGACGAGCGCCGCTACCTCGTCGCCGCGCTCGCCGACGCCCTCAGCAACTACGACAACCACCACCGCGCGGAGATCCTCCAGGCTTCCATGTATCTCGCCGACGAGTTGGAGGGCCAGCTCTTCACGCAAGGCACCGTCACGCGCGGCAAGCTCACGCACGCCATGCTGGAGGTGTTTACGGGCACGCCCTCGCCGAGGCTGGCGCCCTTCGTTTACGTCGCCCTCTGCCACGCTGAGCTCCGCCGACGGATCATCGCGGCCCTGGCGACCTGCCGCGAGTCCGACTTCTTCGCCGAATTCATTCGCTACCATTGGCTGGCGCGCGACCCGACCATCCGACGAAATCTCCTGAGCGTCCGGCAGGTTGCCTGGTTGGACGACGGCATTGAAGCCGTCTTCGCCCTGCCGCCCGATGCCGCCGCCTTGGCGCCCGGTTGGCTCTTGCCGCTGGGAATCCCCGCCGACCAAAAAGTCTCGCTCTTGCTCAACCTCGCCCTGATCGACAATTCCGCCGCCAATCGCGCCGCGGTTTGGGCGCTGACGAAGATCGACACGCCCGGCGCCACGTTGGCGCTGCAAGGCGCCCTCGACCACGAGGACGAGAGCATCCGGCTTATCGCCCAGCGCGAAATCGAGCACCGCTCGCGCCAGGACGAGCGAAACGTCCGCCGCCTTCGCCGGGATCGGCCTGCCGACTGGGCTTACCTACTCGACGCGTCCGACGTCGCAGAGGAGTTTGACGACCTCTGGCGGCACTTCGAGCGGCTGCACCCCGTCCAGGCGCACAAGTCAGGGCATTACGCGTCCCAGTTCATCCCGGGATTCGTCACGCAGGTGCAGCTCAAGATCCATTCGCCGCACGTGGCGGACCGCCTGCGCGTGCTGCGCATGTTGACGCTCCTGCGGGCGGCCGGGCCGTTCAAGAGCGACGTCTTCAACTTGGCGAACGACGCCGTGCCGGAGGTCCGCGCCGCCACCATGACGGCGCTCAGCCAAATCAACGATCAGACCAGCCGGCGCATCCTCGAGCGGGCCATCAACGACGACGAGCCGGCCGTCCAGACGGCGGCCATCGAATCGCTGGACTTGGTAGGCGACAAACGCCGCCCCGAACTGCTTCTCCCCAAAGCCAAGAGCGAAATCGCCGCCGTCCGAGGCGCCGCCGTCCGCATTCTCCTTAAGATGCGCGTCTCCGAAGCCGTCGGCGAACTGCTGTCCATGCTGCACGATCCGCGAGCTGACCATCGCTGCGCGGCCATCTGGGTCGCCGATCAACTTCGACTCTCCGTCATCACGCCGAGGATTCGCGAGATCGGCGAGAAGGACGCCGACCCACGCATCGCCCGGATCGCCCGGCACGTCGCCAAGCGGCTTGAACGCTTGCACCACCCCTCGACGGACACGGCAGCGGCGGGACCGCCGGGAGGCAGCGCATGATTGACCTGACGCAATTGCTGGCTCAAGGCGTCTACCACGACCGCCTCCGCGGCATGCGAGGAGCGTTCAACCCCGGCCGTCCCGAGCCGATGGACATGACGCCCTTGTTCGTCTTCTTGGCAGCCATCTTGGCGACCATCGTCACGATCCTCTTGGTACGACGGTTCCGGCTGCGCAAGAGCGGCGCGGTGGCGTCCAACCGCCCGATGCGGTTCTTCAGCCGAGTCCTCAAGCAGCTCGGCATCGGACTGGCCGATCGCGTCCTGATGCGCACGGTGGCGCGAAGCAGCGGCCTGCAGCAGCCCACGGTCCTGCTGTTCAGCCCCGAGTTGCTCAACCGTCACGCGAATCCGTGGCTGGAGTCCGTGACGATCATCGCCATTCGGGACTACGCCAAGACGCGAATCGCCTTCATCGCCGCCAAGCTGTTTCCCCCTGCCGAATCCGCCGAAGCCCAGCCCTGATCAAGAACACCGTCCCGCTCCACCTTCTGTCTTGTTTCGCCGCGCCCCGCTGCGGCGGGGCGCGCGTTCCGACAAACGCGCACGCCGTCCCCCCCTCTCAGACAAGCTGGATTTGCACAATCTCCGCCGGGGCGTTGACCCGCAGCGGAAACCAATTCCCCACGCCGCGATTGACGAAAAGCGTCGAGCCCTGCTTGCAATAGAAGCCCCGCACGTAGCGGAACAGTAGTCGGCCGATACCCGGCTCCGTCCGGCTGCCGGGCGGCGTAAACATGATCTGTCCGCCGTGCGTATGGCCTGCCAGCGTGAGCGGCACGCCGCCGACCGACAGGTCGTCCCACGTATCCGGGTGATGCGCCAGCGCGATGACCGGCCC
>CAZERK010000134.1:0-8363 GCA_964514515.1 uncultured Planctomycetaceae bacterium | reverse complement strand
ACCGCTCCCTGACGGTCGCGGCTCTGATGGCGAGAGTACGATTGTCCTGCCGTGCGACCGCTCGGATGGAGGCCTGCGTTGCCGCCCGCCTCCCGACGGGGTAGCCTCCTGCAAGCGTGTTCGTCGGAACGGTCCGGGCGACACGGTCTGCGAGGCGCGGTTGCTGCGGGATAGCTGCAGCGCCGAGGCTGTTGCGAGACGACTGCCGCGGGGCGGAGGCGTGTGTTGGCTGATGCGTCGCGGCTGCCAGCCGCGACTGCGACGCCGCGGCCTTCCCGCCGTGATCGGTTCGCACGCCGACTTGACGCAGGCGGCGCCGCGGCCGTGAAGCCGTCGCTTTCTCGCCGCAGTCTGTCGGTTCGGTCCCCAGCAAGCGGAGGCAAGCATGAAGTTGGGGTGGTTCGCCGCGAGCGTGTTCATGTTCTCCTGCGTCGGCACGGGAACGCCCGCGACCGCAACCGGCCAGCCCGCGTCTGCGTCAGACGCCTCGGCCCAACAACAACCGTCGCAGATCCCCGCAACGCGGCCCGCCCAAGCTCCGACCGCGACTGCTTCCAGCCAGCCTGCATCCGCGCCCGTTGAATCGGCGGCCCAGCAACAGCCGCCTTCACCAACTTCCGCAACGCAGCCTGCGGTTCCGTCTCCGACCGCCGAGGCCAAGCCTTCCTCGGGCTATCCAGAGGTGGACGACATCCTTGACCGGCTCGAAACCAAGGGACAAGCGATCAAGGGGCTGGCCTGCAACCTGATCTACAAGTACGTGACGGTCGAGCCCGTCGAGGACGCGCAGATCAAGGAAGGCGAGTTGCTGTTCACCGTGGACCAGCCGAACGCCAAGTTCCTCATCCATTTCGACAAGATGATCGCCGAGGGGATCGTCATCCCGCGTCACGAATACTTCCTGTTCGACGGCGGCTGGCTCATCGAACGAAACGACAAGGCCCGGACGGTCATCCGGCGTCAGGTCGTCCGGCCAGGCGAACGGATCGACCCCTTCAGGGTCGGCAAGGGCCCGTTTCCGCTGCCTTTCGGGCAGAAGCGCGAGGACATCCTGCGGAACTTCAAGATCGATCTTCGCCCGTTCGAGCTCGGCGATCCGAGGAACGCGCGGCACCTGCATTGCGTGCCCTTGCCGGACTCCGAGTTGGCGTCCAGGTACAGTCGCGTCGATATCTACGTGGATCGGAAGATCGAATTGCCCGTACGGATCGTCACCGAACGTCTGACCGACGGGAACCGCATCGAGGTGGATTTCCAGGACATCAACACCAACGAAGCGCCGGCCAAGTCACGTTTCCAAATCGAGGTTCCCGAGGGCTTTGAAGTCTCCGAGGAGCCCTTGCCTCCGGCGCCTTCCAGGGATTCGGTCGGCCATGAGAACCCGTAACCGCTGCTTCACGATCCCGGGGGAGAAGGCGACTGGCCACGAGCCGAGGCGCCGCCTCGGGCGTCAGCGTGCCGCCTGCAAATTGCAGATTGTGATCGCAACCGCGCATCTGCGCACAGCCGTCCCGATGCCCATCGGGATCAGGGAGCGGTCCATCACCTCGCACGGCGGCCGCTTGCTCACGCGCGCGGCGCCTGTCCCCTTCTTCCGCACCGCCTTGCTGCCGCTGCTGACCGTCGCTTTCCTGCTCGGCGGCTGCACCGAGTTCCTGGGTTCTTCCACGGAACGCAACGACCTCGCCTCGATGCAGGTCGTTCCGATCACCATCCGGGACGGGCAGACCGGAGCCGTGCGCACAACGTACACGGCCTACGTGGCCGACACGGCGGAGACGCAGCGCATCGGTCTGATGAACGTCACGCACGACGCCCTGCCCGCCGACCACGGCATGATCTTCGTGTTCGAGTACGACCGCGCACATGCCTTCTGGATGAAGAACACGATCATCCCGCTCGACATCGCCTACATCCGTTCCGACGGCACGATCGTCAAGACCTACACGATGGAGCCGTTGCGCGAGACGAGTTACTACTCGGTCGAGCCGGCCCGGTTCGCCCTCGAAGTCCGCGGGGGGCAGCTCGCGCAATGGGGCATCCGCGAAGGCGACCGCGTCGATATCCCCGCTGAACTGTTCAACTAACAGAACTGCTCAACCGACAGGGCCTTTCAACTGATGCCCTGCAGCGCTCGCGCGTCGGCCTGCCACAAACAACTGAAAGCCCGAACCAACGCAATCCATGAGAGCCCCCGTAACCGTGGGCGATGCAGCGTTCCTCGTCATAAGAGCCCCCGGCCTTGGCCGGGCGGTAGCCCCGAGCGCCTCACGGCCTCCTGATGGCCAACCGCCGACTGAACAAGACCGGCCTGCCCAGAGAGGCTTCAAGATGCCGGGAACGCTCCACGCTGAGCACGTACGGCGCTTCAGGGCAGGATGCTCTCCAACCCGACGCCTTTGATCTCGATGCCTGCGTGCATCGCACGGGCTCTTCGCGGTAGAATGCTCGCATGGCCCGGCAGCGCCCCTCACCGAAGCCTCGCCTCCCACTGCCGCGCCCCCTGGGGGACAGGATACGCACGCTCCGGCGGCGGCGCGGCCTCACGCAGACGCAGCTCGCGGCCGACGCCCGCGTCAACCAGGGGCATCTCTCGTCAATCGAGCGAGGCGACCACGAACCTCGACCGGGCACCCTTCGGGCGATTGCCGTCGCGCTCGGCGTGCCGGAGGGCGTGCTCCTCGGCGAAGGCGAAGGCCACGATGCGCCGCAGCCGCTGGAGACGCGCGAGCTGCCGCTCTTCGGCAGCATCCCCAACGGCCCTCCGTCCGAATCGCAGGAGCAACTGGAGATGTTCCCCGTGCTCCATCATCTCTGGCGGCCCGACCGCTACTGCCTGCGATGCGAATTCGACTCCATGGAGCCGACGCTGAAACGCAACGACCTGATCCTCGTGGAGTATCGCCCGAACGTGGAGCCCGAGTACGTTCAAGGGCGGATTTGCGCCTGCCTGGTCGACGGTCAGCCGACCCTCAAGCGCGTCAGCGTCGAGGCTCAGGGCGGCAAACGGCTCATCATCCTCCGGGGCGACAACCCTTCCGTAGCCCCCCTCGTCATAGACGATACTCGGAGCTTCTCTATCCAAGGCGTCGCCGTATGTCTAGTCAGCAGGGAACTTTAGCGTTCTCTTGATGCCGCGCCATATCGCAATCACCAGATAATAATTGGTTTTTATTGACTTTTTATAAGCAAGGGGTATATTCTGCATGTTCGGTATATGTTTGGTGTGGAGCCGATCACGCTTCTGCGTAGCGTCGGCCCCCTGCGGCCGACGCCTTCTGCCATCGGCCTACGGTGCCGCGGTGCGTCGCCTACGGAGAAATCGACGCTAAGCGTAATCGTGAATCGGCAATAGGAGGAATCCCATGCAACGCCTCTCGAAACAGATCAGCGTTCGGATCATCCGCGAGCCCGCCTTCACCCCCATGACCGAGCGCAAGAACGAGGTCTGTTGGAACTTCGGAATCCCGCCGCGAGAGGAACCCTTCGTCATCGCCGACGGCCTGACCGTCGAGCTCAAGCCGGGCGGCATCGTCCTGCTGCTGGGCCCGGGGGGCTGCGGCAAGACCCGCATCCTCCACGCCAGCGCCTCGCAGGCCTGCGAGGCCGTCTGGGTCGGACGCGGCAAGTTCCCCGCGGGCCGCGCCATCGTCGACGCCATCGCCCCCAAACGCCCGCTGTCCAGCGCGCTCGAAATCCTGACCGCCTGCGGGTTGGGCGAGCCGCGGCTTTGGGTGCGCCGGTACGCCGACCTGTCCGACGGAGAACGATTCCGCGCCGCCCTCGCCCGAGCCGTCGGCCAATCGATCGGCCAGGCGGCCGCGCCGATCTTCTGCGACGAGTTCACCGCCATCCTCCATCGACGCATGGCCAAGGCCGTCGCCCACAACCTCCGCAAGCTGATCTCCCGCCGAGGTCTGACGCTCGTCGTCGCCACGACGCACGAGGACGTCGTCTGCGACCTCCAGCCGGACCAGATCGTCCGCCTGGGCGGCGTCCTTCCGCAGGTCGACGACCAACGCACCTATGACAGGACCGTGTCACTCCAACGTCATGCCCGCGTCGAACCCGGGTCCGTCCGCGACTACCGTACGTTCGCCCCGATGCACTATCGCCATCGCGACGGCCTGGGATTCGTCGACAAGGTCTTCCTGCTCAAGGTCGCGCCGGGCGGCGATCCCGTCGGCATCCTCGTCTTCGCGCACGCTCCGATGGAGCTGACGCTGCGCAACGCCTCCACGGAAGGCCGCTTCAAACGCAACATCCGCCGGCTGAACAAGGAGCTGCGCATCCTGCGGCGGCTGGTCATGCACCCCGACGTCCGCGGCTGCGGCCTGGGGCATTGGTTCGTCCAGAAGACGCTGCCGCAGGTTGGCGTGCGATTCGTCGAATGCCTCGCCGCGATGGGGGCCGTCAATCCCGTCTTCGAGAAGGCCGGCATGCGCTGCGTGGGTCGATGCCCGCTGCCGCGCGGACGGATGGAATTGCTGGCCCGGCTCCGTGATTGGGGCGTCGATCCGTTCGCCCCGGACTTCCCCGCCGGCATTCGCCGCTGGCCGCGCGTGCGTCGCCTGGTCGAGGACACCGTACACGCCTACCTGCGCCACACGCAGGGCGCCGCGCGGTGCCGGATCGGGGGCCGGCCGCCCGAGGCGCTTGCCCGGCTCTTCCGCCAAGTCATCGGCGAGCCGCCCATGTACTACCTTTGGGACCGCGAAGGCGAATTCCCGCGCAGGCCGGATCCCTCGCAGCCCGCCACGCCAGACTCAGGAACCGTCTCGGATGACGTGCCGTCTCCCAAGCCGCACGCATCGTCACAGGAACGTCCCGCGGCTCCAAGCCGCTCACCGTTGGAGCAGACGGCCTCGCCCGACGCGGACCGTCTTCGCGCCGGCGACAAGACCGACCGCCACGATCCGCGCCGCAGCCCTACGAAGTCTCGGCCCCGCTCGGCGCTGCGACCCGATCCTTGCAACCGTGTTGAGAACAACTGAGAGCGGTCCCGGCATGAAGTCGCCGATTCGCCGAAGGTTCGCGTTGCGCGTGCTGCTCGTCCCATGCCGAGAGCCGCCAGCCTTGGCGGCGGGGACGCGCGCGCCGCCCGCTGCTATCTCCCACTCCCTTCCACGGAGAGGGTCGGGGTGAGGGTGTAGACTAGCGAACCGCACGAGCCCGCCCACGTCCAGCTTTTCGCAAGCGGGAGAAGGGAAACCGTCGCACGCCGGTTCACCGCAGTCCTCGCAGCCGCCGAGTACCGCGCGTGTTTGGCGTTCGGCACGGAGGCGCACATGTAGCGTCGGCCCCTGTGGCCGACGCAGGGCACAAACGAACCTGCCAGCCCTTCGCGTCGTCCGGCTCCGCGCCGCGCGATTGCGCTACGCCAGCCGCTCCTGCGCGCATGGCAGGCTCGTAGCGGCCGAGCTCCTGCTCGGACGGGTCGGAGTCCGGTTTCTGCGGCGCGATTGCGCTACGCCAGCCGCTCCTGCGCTCGGGGCAGCAGCGTCGTGAAGTCCAGCTTGCTGACGCAGGCGGCGGAGGCGGCTTCCAGGTCGGCGCCGTGCCAGTCCTTTTGCTCAGGCGACAACCGGGCGAACAGTTCGCGGGCCTTCTCGCGGGCCCCGTCGCACTCGTAGTACGACAAGTAGCGCGTGATGTCGTTGAGCGAGGCTTTCGTGCCCGCCGCCCGCTGGCAACGGCCGTCGCAGCCGGTGCAGAACCGCCGACCGGACTGCTGATAGATGTTCAGCACCATCGCAAGCTGCTTCTTATCCAAGGGCTTGAACTTCCGGGCCGCCTCGACGTTCTCCTTGAGCATCTTCAGGTTCGTGATCGCCGAGCAGATGCTGGCGATGCGCTCGTCGGTCCAGACCGCGTGCAGAACCGCCTGGTGCGGCGTCAGCCCCATCTCCTTGAAGCCAGGGACCAATTCCGCCACGTGCTCGACGGCCCGCATCTCCTTCATCGTGACGAGGCCGATGCCTGCCTTGTGCGCCTTGTCGAGCGCGTCGTTGAACTCCTTGTGCTCGCGCACCGCCTGGGTGTCGTACATCAGCATGATGGCGTCCACCCAACCGCCTTCGGCCGAGGCGCGCAGCAGGGCGGATCGCAACGGGATGTCGCCGTGTAGGCTGTGCCCGGCAAAGCGAATCTTGCCGGCCTTCTTCGTCTTGTCCACGGCCCGGGCCCATTCCTTGGACTTGCAAATCTCGATCTGATGCTCGTTCGTGCCGTAGCCAATCTCTCGCTCGCCGATGGCGTGGATCATGAACAGGTCGATGTAGTCGGTCTGGAGGGACTCCAGCCGCTTGTCCACCATCTCGATCCATTGTTCGGGCGTCTTCGGATGGTCCTTCGTGACGAGGAACAAGTCCTTCCGCACGCCCTCCTTGTTGTACCAGCGCGCCAGCCCTTGCTCGTGCTTGCCCTTCTCGTAGCAGTCCGCCGTGTCGAAGTAGCGAATGCCGGACTCCCAGACGGCGTTGAGCATCCGCCGCCGCGTCCCGCCGCTGGCGCCGAAGTTCAAGATCGAGACGGGTACGCCGGTCCGACCAAGCACCCGAGTCGGCATCAGTCCGACTTTCTTCTTAGCCTTCTCCTTCTTCTTGTCCTGCGGCTCATCCGCCCGCAGCCCTGCCGGCAACCCGACGGCGACGGCCGCCGCCGCTCCCACCTTCACGAAATCCCGTCGAGAGACCCGGCCCAGTTCCTTCCGCAACGATCTTTCGCTCATGTGCGCGCTCCAAACCTTGAATTATGAATTATGACGTCTGAAGGATGAAGGGGAGCCCGGGCACCCGGAGAATCAACGGCGCAGCGTGCCGACGATCCGCCCTCCGCCTCTCATCCCTCATCCTTCATACTTCTTCCTTCTCTTCCTATCGCATCAGCCGCAGCGACCGATTCCGGTCCCGCTCCCCATAGTATTCTGAACGGGTTTCCCCCTCGGCCGTCACGTAAACAGCCCGTCGATCCCCAACGACGGGGCATTCCCGCTCGCACAATCCGCACCCGATGCACAGCCGGGTGTCGATCTTCGGCACCTTGTAATCTATCTTGATGGTCACGGCCGTCCCTGCCGCCGGCATCCGCAGGAACCCGCCCTCGACCGTGATGCTCCGGCCATCATTCCCGGCGATTCGATGCGACTCCGTCGTCCCGTCGGGATGGCGAACAGACAGATAGTACGCCGTCGTCTCGTCGCCTTGGAAGGCCCCCGGTCGCAACGAGTCGGCGTATCCCGCTTCTGGGGCGCTTGCCGAAGCCGTCTCACCCTGTCCGGCGACGGGAACCGAAACTGCCAGACCGGCCGCCTTCGGCCAATCGCGGACCGAGACCCGGTTCGCCGACGCCTCCGTCACCATCTTCCGACCGTCCCGGATCGTGAACATCTGCCGCTCGGTGAACACCGCCTTGGGGCTGGTCGGGCAGACCTCTTCGCAGACCACGCACGGGATGTTCTTGCTGTACGGCAGGCACCGGCCGACGTCGAAGTGCGCCGTACCCAGCCGAATCGGCCCCTTCTCGGCGAACGCCCCCAGCCCCAGCTTCTCGTCCACGGTCAGCCGTTGAATCGCTCCGGTCGGGCAGACGTGCCCGCAGGCCGTGCAGCCAAGCTGGCAATGCCCCATCCGGTAGTTCATGACCGGCGTCCAGAGCCCCTCGACGCCGCCCTCATCCCAGGCTGGCTGGAGCACGTTCGTCGGACAGACCCGGATGCATTGTCCGCACTTGATGCAGCGCTTGAGGAACTCCGACTCCTCCACGCTGCCCGGCGGACGGATCAGCTTGGACGAGAAGTCCCGCGTCGACCGACCCGAGTTCCTGGCAAACGGATAGAAGAGCAGCCCGGCCGCTGCGGCGACGAGCACGCTGCGCCGTCGGGCGTCAGGACCGGAGACTTCGTGCTCCTTCGGCGGCAGGAAGGCGAAGCTGAGAGCGTCGCAAGGACAGTCCTCGATGCAGTTGAAGCAGACGAACCATTCGCACTTACGAAAATCCAGGTGCGGATCGCAGGCGCCCTCGCAGCTTGTCGGGCAGCGATCGCCGCCGTCTCACCCGTCGCGATTTCGCTCAATCCGCCACCACCTGAACCGGCCGAGCACGCCGAGCAGCGCCCCCAGGGGGCACAGAACGCGGCAGAAGAACCGGGGGATAACCAGGTTCATCGCCACGAATCCGAAGAGCAGAAACCCGATCAGCCAGCCGCCCTGGTGCAGCTCAACGTCGCCGACGAGGTCTCGCACGGCTCCCAGCGCCGCGCGCAGCCAGCCGCCCTCCGGCGCCCCGCCGTCGCCCAGGACGCTCTGAAGCGGAAGCCCAACGGCCGGCACGACGGAGCCCGTGAACGAGCGATAGAGCAGGCA
>CAZERK010000133.1:0-8375 GCA_964514515.1 uncultured Planctomycetaceae bacterium | reverse complement strand
ACGAGAGCGCGGATGCGCGATGCTGCGGCCCATCGCATGGCCGCAAAAACGTGTCCGCCTCGCGATGGACGAGACTCGGGAGCCCCAAAGCCACGAACACGAGCCGCTCACGAAAGGCGACGCTGCCTGCCTCACCGAGCACCTCGCTCACGGGGTGGCGGCATTTCCTCGGGCCGGCCGGCGTGAGCGTGGGGTTTCACGTCTTGTTCCTGATCGTCCTCGGCTTGGCAACCTGGAAGGGCGTCGGCTTGGTCGCGGACGATGCCTCGATCAGGGAGTTCAAGGTCAAGGTCGTGACGGACCGGGGCAGCGGCGGTCCCGAAGGAGGATTCCGTTTTCCGGGTCGGGCGTACGTTGATCGGCCCGATTCCTCGGGCGTCCGCGAGGACGTCGACAAGGTAACGGATTTGGCGGGCCTGATCGCCATCGAACCGGGCTTCAAGCCCCGGCCCTTGGCGATGGGGGCAGGCGGCGCGGATGTCCTGGCGTTGCGCGAGTTGGGCCGGTCGGACGTGGTGGGCGTCGGTGGAAGCGGCGGGGATTTCAGCGGCGGATTGGGCGCCGGTCGAGGCGATCGCGACCTGCCGGGCGGCGGGCCGGTCGGCAGCTTGTGGGGCGTCGGCGAGGGGCAACGGGCGCGTTCGGTCGTCTACGTGATGGATCGCAGCGGGTCGATGGGGGACTCCTTCGGGCTCCTGCAGCGTGAGTTGATGCGGGCCGTGGGGAGCCTGGAGTCCGACCAGACGTTCAACGTGATCTGGTTCAACGAGGGCCCGGCGGAATTGCTGTCCGAGCAGATGCTCAGCGGGACGATCGAGAACAAGCGAAAGGCCTTCGGGGCGATCAAACGCGTCTATCCGAGCGGTCGGACCGAACCGGTTGACGCGATTCGCCGGGGGCTGGAGTTCAAGCCTGACGTGCTGTTCCTTCTGTCGGACGGCGATTTCGGCGAGGACAATGCGCAGATCATGCGGTTCATCCGGCAGGCGAACGCCGACAACGGCACGATCATCAACACCATCCTGTTCATCTACGATACCGTCGGCGAAGGCGAACGCGTGTTGCGGGCCATCGCCGAGCAGAACGGCGGGACGTTCAAGCACGTGTCGGAGAGGGACGCCCGTTCGTAAGCGAAGGAATACCGATGGACTTCCGAGGACTCGTCGAGACGATGAGAGCCGCGTGCCTTGGTTCGCGGACCGCGGTCCATGCAACGCCGCACGTCCGTCGTGCGGGTCTGAGAGCCATGGGTCTTGGCAGGACTTGTCTCGCATGCGTCTACAGCATGTCAGGCCCACGGTTACAAGAGGCACCGGCCGATGGGTCGAGCGGCACAAGGACTGAGGTCCCCGGATGCCGCTTGTTTACCGAACGGTTGGCCCGAGCGGCACAAGGACCGCGCCCTGACGGTCGCGGCTCTGAGCGGTGCGCGCCCCCCGGAACGTCCTCGCCGCTTTGCAAGGTCTTGAGAGCCGCGGGCCTTGGCTCGCGGGTGGCCGCGAAGGGAACGTCGGCAACTGCTGTCGCTCGCCGGGTTGGCGATTGCGGCGCGGCGCATTCAAGCCAGCCCCGGCGTCGACGTCTCGCTGCGTTCTACGAGGTCGTTGCTGCGCTGCTCATGCTACTGGTATGCGCGGGATCGGCGACCGCGTCGGAAGGCAACGCGAGCAGCGGACGGCCCTTCCTGGAAATCCTGATAGACGGCGCGGAATGGCCCGGCCTCATCATCGTGTTCATGTCGCTGGTGTCGGTCACGATCGTCGCCGAGCATTTCTGGACGATTCGACGGGCGACCATCGTGCCCGATCATGAAGTCGAGGCGATGCGGCAGTTGATCGAGGCCCGGAAGTTCAGGGAATGCGTCGAACACATCCAGAAAGGGCGTTCGATGTTCGCGGACGTGCTGGCGGCGGGGTTGCGGCACGGTCGCCACGGCTTCGAGGCGATGCGCGAGGCCGCCGAGGAACAGGCCAACGCCTGGGGCAGTCGCTTGTTCCGACGCGCGGAGTACTTGAACATCATCGGGAACCTCAGCCCGCTCATGGGACTGTTGGGCACGGTGCTCGGGATGATCGAGGCGTGCAGCGCCATGCAGCAGGCGCACGGCGCGTACAAGCCGGAGAACCTGGCGGGCGGCATCAGCCTGGCCTTGGTCAACACGTTTCTCGGTTTGGTGGTCGCGATCGTGTCGTTGGGCTTCTTCGGCGTTTGCCGAAACCGCGTGGACGCTTTGACCGTGGCGGCCCAGGCGGCGGTGCTGGATTTGCTGGAGTACTTCAGGCCCGGCGCCGGAAACGCATCGTCGGACGCCGGCAAGGACGAGCCGCGGAGGACGCCATGAAACGCCCGCCCGCTGCCACGCTGATCGGTCTGAACCTGGCGCCGATGGTCGACGTCATGATGTGCCTGCTGATCTTCTTCATGCTCGCGACGAAGATGGTGGAGCAGGAGAACAGCCAGATCGACCTGCCGTATGCGGCGTCGGTCCGGCAGCTCGACAAGCAGGAACTCGGCAATCGGGTCGTCATCAACATCCGCGACGCCCGTCTGACCGGCGGGGAGGGCGCGGCGTATCTGATCCGCGAGAGCGTCGTCTCGCTCGCCGAGGTCCGGCGGTTTCTGTCAAACGAGCGGCGACGCGACGCGGAACTGAATTGCGTCATCCGCGCGGATCGCGAAGTCGCCTATCAATATGTCGAGGCCGTCATGGCCGCGTGCGCAGCGACCGACGTGCGGCACGTGACGTTCGGTGCGCGTCAGACCGATTCGGGCCCGCGCACGCCGGGTTGATCGGACGGGAGTCTCTCGACATGGCCAGACGCGACATGCCGCCGGTTAGGGCATCGGTTCCCAACCTTGCCCCCATGGTGGACGTGGTGATGGTCATCCTCATCTTCTTCATGCTGGGCACGTCGTTCGCCATCTCGGAGGGCATGTTGCCGACGCAGCTTCCTTCGCAGATCGGGCCCGGCGGAGAGGCGGCCGTCGCCATCGTTCCGGAGATTCGCGTCACGTTGCTCGAAGGCCGTGACCCCGCCAAGCCGCGGATCATGGTGATGGAGGAGGCCCTGGCGGAGGGCGCGGTTGCAGACTTGACGGACCTGCGCATCGCGAAGCGAGAGGCGGGCGCCGACGAGTCAGCCCCGGTTCTGATTGGAGCGGCCCCGGATGTTCAGTACCAGCACGTGATATCCGCCATGGACGCCTGCCTGGCGGCGGGCTTCGAGAACATCCTGTTCTGCGGGGGCCGGACCATCGCGCCCAGCCGTCCGTCGCCTTAAGCGACCGTGGGTAAGCCAACATGTCCGGACGCCCGTACCGTCTGCCTTCGCTGATCTTGGGCGCACTGGCCCTCGGCGCGGCGGCGTTTCTCCGGATCGCGGCGGCGCAGGAACCGCCGGGCGGCGGCGAAGTCCATCTCGATGACCAGTTGAACAAACGACTGCCGAAGAAACTCGAGCGGAAGGTGCTCAAGGCCGTGCGACAGGGCGAGCCGGAGACGGTCGAGGCGCTACTGGCGGGCCGGCCCATGGAGGACCGGATCTACGTGGCTCGGGCGTTCGCGCGGGCCGGAATCGATTGCTCGGAGACCACACGTCGCGACGAACGGATCGAGCAAGCGGTCATGACCTATCGGCAGGTCCTCGGCCTGACGTCAGCGGCCGGATGGCTTCGGGGCGATCGAAGGCGACTGCTCGCCGCCGAATGGCACGTCGAAGCGGCCGACCTGATCTTGCGATACTGGATCGCCCGAGACCTCGACCGGATGGAGATCACGAGCAGGCTGGACTTCAATCGAGACCGCCTCAAGACGAGGCTTCGCGAGGCCCTGGACGACTACCAAGCGGCCGGGCGCCTGCTGGACGATCTGATGGCCGACCTGCGGATCGAGGAGGAGCGGTTCCTGCTGCTCGGCATCGCAGACGACATCGCGCGGTTGCACGAACAGCATCTGCTCGGCAGCGCCTGGGCGGCGGTCCATTACGCGGTCGCCGCCGGACCGAAAGACCCCCAAAGCGCGAACCTCTCGAGTTCCGCGTTGACCAACTTCGATGCGATCTCGCGCACGACTAGCGACGAGACTCGCAAGTACAACGCGTTGATCGGGGCTGGCGTCACGCTGTGCAACAAGGGTCGGCTGACCGAAGCGGACATGGCGTTCGACCGGGTCCTGGAGTCCGCTTCGCCGGCTGCATTGATCGCGAGGGCCCGGTTCGAGAAGGCTCGCGGATTGCTTCAGGCCCGCCAATACGAGCGGGCACGGCGCGAACTGCAAATCCTGGCCGCCTCTGAGATGAAACAGTCGGTCGATGCGGATGCCGGCATTCGGTTCTACGTCGAGTTGGCGCCGCTGATCCACGCCCACGCCTTCTTGCTGGAATCAGATGACGTGACGTCGTCGCAGAGTGGTCGAAAGGAGGCCCTGCGGAAGAAGGGCTTCGACGAACTAGACAAGATCGCCGCGCGCGGGGCGCCCTGGCCGGAGATCGTTGACCTCTACCTGAGAAGGTGCGGCGGTGATGACCGTCCGTTGGTGAAGCTGTCTAACGCGGAGTTGTCCGGCAGGGCCGCGAACCTGATGACCGCGCAAGATTACACGGCCGCGGCGCAGGTGCTGGAGGCTGTCTTGCGCCGACCATCGATGGCCTCGCAACATGCGGAGGCGGAATTCAATCTGGGCGTCTGCCGCTTCCAAGTCGGCGATTCGCGGGCGGCAGCGCAGGCGTTTGCCTCGGTCGCCTTCGGAACGGGCAAGCCCGAACTGCGGACAAGGGCCGCGGAGCACGCGTTTCGCTGCCGACGGCAGGTCGCAAGCGAATCGCGCGGCGCGGCGGACTACTTGGCGCTGGCCGAATCGGGCCGGCGCTTGGTCGAAGCCTTCCCGGAGTCTGATCTGGCAGGAGAAGCTGCCTGGATTTCGGCCGTCGCAGCGAGGGAGGCGGGCGACGTTCCGGGTTCGCTCCAAGCCCTGCGACTGGTCCCCACCGATTCGCCGAACTACTGGCCTGCCAGGCGAAGCGAGGCGGCTTGCATGCAACGTCTCTACGACGGGCTCGATGCGTCTGCTTCCGCCAGGCAACGGACGACCGCCGCACTAGACGCTGCCGAAACATGGGAAAGACTCGCCGAAGACCTGGAGGAGCGGGCAGCGGTTCGCATTTTGAGCACGACATCCCGAGCCGCTGCACCTGCGCAGACCTCGGAGGATCTGGCCACGACCCGCGATCTGGTCGCGACATCCCAGACGGCTGAGCCTGAACGCGCTCAGGAGGAGCTCGCCGCGTCCCGCCGTTCGAATGCGACGGATTCGCGGCCGGCCGACCGAAGGGCGGCTACGCAGCCTGCCGTACCGGACGACACGGCCAAGCAGATCGCCGAGGCCCGGCTGGCGGCGGCAACCTTGTGGGCCGGCGACGACGTACGTTCGTTCAAGAAAGCGCTGAACGTCGTGGCCGGGCTTCCCGCGACGCCGCAGGCGCTGGCTCTACGAGTCCGCTGCCTCCGCGGGCTGGGCGACTTGGACGCCGCGCGCAACGTCTTGGCGGACTTCCTTCAACAGGCGACCTCCGAAGAAGCCGGCTCGCTGCTGATTGGATTGGCGGCGGAGATGGACGCGGAGGTCCAGCGGCTGAGCCGGGAGGGATGGAGCCGAGACGCCCAGCGCGTCGCGGCCGACAGCGCGGAGACGATCCAGACGCTGCTGGGATGGATCGAGCGTCACGCCGAATACGCCCAGCACGCGCCGGTCGTCCGGTTCAGCCTGGCAAAAGCGATGGCGATGGCTGGGCAGCCGCAGGAGGCCATGAAGCAGATGGACAAGCTGATGGCCGAGTTCCCCGACGACGGCGAGTACGCCTACACGGCCGCCGGCATCCAGGACAAGTTGGCCCGGTCGGCTGAAACAACCCAGAAAGCCGAGGCGGCGGCGAAGGCCGAGCGGCTTTGGGCTCGCTTGCTGGCCGACGGCTCGTTGCGGGCGAGGCGGCCGGCCGTCTATTGGGAAGCCAGGCATCGCTGGCTGGAAATCCAGCTTGACCGCGGCCGCGCGGCGGACGTGCTTCGTGGAATCCAGACGGAAAAGGCGTTGTATCCCGATTTGGGCGGGCCTCCTTGGCACGATGCGTTGCTCGGTCTGGCCGACCGGGCACGGGCGGCCGTCTCGGCCGGAGCCGGCGCCACGTCTCGCCGCGAGGCTGAACCGGCGATTGCGCCCTGACGCATGTGCCACGACGACGGCACCACGCGCCGCCTACTGCTGGAACGGGCACGGACTGGTCGTTGTCCAATAGGCCCGCGGGGCAACGGGACCCGGCCTAGCACGTCCGGGCATTCGCGACGGGATGGCGAATTTCCGCGCCGGCGGCTAGAATGCAGCGGGTTAGGGTCGGGTCAGACGCCTGTTTGGAGAACAACGGACCAGAAGGAGTCAGTGGAATGGCCGCCGCTCCGCGAAGTCCTGGGCGTTACGTGCATCGCGTGCGAGAGGCGAGACTCGCGCGCTGCTCGCAACGCAAGCAATCGGGGCGAGGCGTCCGACACGCGCGTCTCGCCGTCTTGGCGATCTTGGGCTGGGTCGCGCTCGACCTCGCCTTCGGGTCACAAGCCGGCGCGGATCAGCCCGAAGCCGCCTCGAAGCCCGCCGTTCACCACGCCGCCATCATCCCGATCGAAGACGAGATCAACGACATCACGCTCGCGAGCCTCCAGCGGCGGGTCGAACAGGCCCGGCAGGCCGGCAAGGACACGATCGTCTTCCAAATGGATACGCCCGGCGGCATGGCCAACAGCGCGCTGGAGATTTGCACCTACATCAAGAACATCTCGGACCTCAAGACCATCGCGTGGGTCTGCCCAGACGCCTACTCGGCCGGCGTCATGATTGCGCTGTCCTGCGGCGAGGTGGTCATGGCCAGCGCCAGCAAAATGGGCGACTGTGCGCCGATCGTGATCTCGCCGACCGAAGGCATCCAGGAACTGGGCGAGACGGAGCGTGCGAAGGCGGAAAGCCCCATCCTCAAGGAGTTCCGCGACAGCGCCCATCGCCGCGGCTACGACCCCCTGCTGTGCGAGGCGATGGTCCGCAAAGGCAACGAGATTTGGTGGCTGGAGGACGGTCCAGGCGGCGAGCGGAAGTTTGTCCTGCAACGCGACAAAGAGAAGCTCATGGGCGAGGAAGGCAGCCGTTGGCGGCCCGTCGCCACGATCTTCGACCCCATCTCGAACAAGGACATCGAACTGCGCCAGCCCGTCGTCGAGGAGCGCGACCTGCTGACGCTCACGCAGACGGAGGCGCTCGCGTTCGGATTCGCCAAGGCGATCGTCAGCACGGAGAGCGAGCTACGCCAATACTACGGCATCGAGGGCGACCTGACGCGCTACGCGACGAATTGGGCGGAAGGCCTGGCGGACTTCCTTAGCTCCCCGCTGATTCGCACGATCTTGATGATGCTGATCGGGCTCGGCGTCTATGCGGAGTTTCACGCGCCCGGCCACCTGTTCGGCGCGCTCGTTGCGCTGATCGCGCTGCTCATCTTTCTCGGCGCGCCGTACATGACGGGCCTGGCGGACGCCTGGGAAATCCTGCTGGTGCTCGTCGGCGTGATCCTGCTGGCCGTCGAGGTGTTCGTCATCCCAGGATTCGGCATCGCCGGCGTGCTGGGGATTCTGCTGATTCTCGTCGGACTGATCGCGACGTTCGTACCGGCCGAGCCAGGCCCGGTCGTTGTGCCGAGCATGACGCCGGGGACTTGGCTTGGCTTGAAGACCGGCATCCAGGTCGTCTTCGGCGGCCTGGCAATGGCGCTCGCCGGGATGTGGCTCCTCAACAAGTACCTGCCTCGCATCCCCGGCGCCCGCGGGCTGTTTCTCCCACCGGCGGCGGCTGACTTCGCGTCCGCGGGGCCTGCCGCATACGACTTCGCGGCCGAGGGTTCGTCGTCCGGTCTGGCGGGCCGTGGTTCCGCGGCCGTGGACGGGGCTGCGGGAGCCGGCGGCGTCGCTGTGGAGCGGTCGCTCACGGCACCCGATGGTGGAGCCTCGCGGAGACCGTTTCGCAAGGGCGACTTGGGGACGCGGGTGCCGGAATTGCGGCCTGCGGGCAAGGCCACGATCAACGGGCGACGGGCGGACGTCATCGCCGAAGGACAAATGATCGAGCAGGGCATGGAGGTTGAAGTCGTGGATGTAGAGGGCGCTCGGATCGTCGTACGCGAGGTGCGTCGTGCCGTCTGACGCATGCTGCGGCATGGGCGACCTTGGCGTGGAAATCGTGCGATGGAAATCTGGTTGGGCGGGTCGCTGAGCCTGGTGGTCGTCGGCCTGCTCGTCACGGCAGCCGAGGTCGTGATGCCGTCGGGCGGCCTTCTCTCAATCGT
>CAZERK010000132.1:8183-8492 GCA_964514515.1 uncultured Planctomycetaceae bacterium | reverse complement strand
CGGCTGGCAGCCAGCCCGGCCACGCAACTGCCGACGGTTCCCCCAAGCCCGCCGCGGACGATCCCGTCGATGCGGAGAGCGGCGAACCTGCCGACGACGCGGCCGACGGCGGCCTGCTCGAAGAAATCGTCAACCGATACATGGAGGAATTGGCGGACGGGCGACAACCGGACCAACAGGCCTACTTGACGGCCTACCCGCAGTTGGCGCGCTCGCTGCCCGGCGTCTTCAAGACGCTGGGGTTCAACGAGGCGGCCGGCAAAACGCTCGCCGCGCTGATTGTCATGGGGCTTCTGACCCAATTGGTGG
>CAZERK010000132.1:7919-8173 GCA_964514515.1 uncultured Planctomycetaceae bacterium | reverse complement strand
GCCGAACGTCATGCTCTCCCCGAACGCGCTCGAGCGATTCCATCGGGAGGCCCGAACCGGCGGCCGGCTGCACCATACAAACATCGTCCCCGTGTACGCCGTCGGCGAACAGCAGGGCATCAACTACTACGCGATGCAATTCATCGAGGGCCGTTCGCTGGCCTACTACTTGAGGACGGTCCGCGAGCGGCCGCTCGAAGTCAGCCGCGATCATTTCCGGCACGTCGCTCGATGGGGGCAGCAAGTCGCGGAAG
>CAZERK010000132.1:6234-7909 GCA_964514515.1 uncultured Planctomycetaceae bacterium | reverse complement strand
CATCAAGCCGGCCAACCTGATGCTGGACAAGCAGGACAACGTATGGGTGTTCGACTTCGGGCTGGCCCGGATCGAGGACAACCCGACGATTACGGAAACCGGGGACCTCCTCGGCACCGTCCGCTACATGTCGCCCGAGCAAGCCGGCGGCGGGCGCCAGCCCGTCGATCATCGCGCGGACATCTACTCATTCGGCGCAACGCTTTACGAGTTGGCCGCGTTCGTGCCTGCCTTCGAGGACGAATCCCGTGCGCGGCTGCTGGAGCACGTGATTCACGAAGAGCCCCAACCGCTGCGGCAGATCATGCCTTCGATCCCGCGCGATCTGGAGACGATCATCCAAAAATGCATGAGGAAGGACCCCAACCAGCGCTACCAGCGTGCCGGGGAGGTCGCCGAGGACTTGCGACGGTTCATCGATGGCGAACCCATCCGGGCAAGGCCGACGCCGCTGCACGTTCGGCTCAAGCGGTGGGTCGGGCGGCATCGGTGGCAAACAGCCGCATGCGTCCTCGTTCTAGCGTCCCTTGCCATCGGCGCGTTGGCAACCCGAACGCTGCAACGGCAAGAAGGCGAACGGTGCCTCCAGCAAGCCTACGAGGCCATCCTGTTCGACCAGGAGTATCAGCGCGGCGGCGAACGGCTGGACCGCGCAGAGCGGCTCGGCGTGGCGTCCGCCCGGCTGCACCTCTATCGCGGTTTGATCCCCCTCTTCAATGAACAGCCGTGGCTGGCAATTCCCCATCTGGAAACCGCCCGTCGACTCGATCCAAACGACCTCCTGCCGTACTACGCGTTGTCGAGGGCCCTTTTCGATTCCGGCGACGTTTACACGGGCCAGCGGATGCTCGAACAGGAAGGCGCCCGACGGCCCGATACCGCGCTTGGGTGGTTCCTTCGCGGCCTGGGGCGAGGGCGCTATCGCCCCAGCGAGGGCATCGAATGCTATGAGCGAGCGCTCGAACTCCAGCCGGACTTCGTCGCCGCCATCCTGGAACGGTCCACCTGGCGAGGCGTTCGGGTCTTGACCGGCGGCCGGCGAGAAGACCTCCAGCCCATGCTCAACGACGTGGGCGCCGTCCTCGTCTTCCGCCCAAACTCGTCGCTGTCTTACGCCGCTCGAGCGCGAGCCTGGCTCGTGGCCGCTGCCTATGCCGCCACGCAGGCGGACCTCCGCGACCAGGCAACGCATTGGCTGGCGAACTGTCGGGCCGACCTGGACCGCGCGTTGAAGCTGCGCCATCGGGACGATCCGCGAGCCTTCTCCATGCGAGGCGCATTCTCGCGATACGTCGGCGATTTCAGGGATTCGGCGACGGCTTACGGGCGCGCCGTGGAGATCCACTGCCGCGTCTGGGGCGAGTCGAATGCTTCGTTCGTCCATGCCCGAGCCATCGCGCTGCATGCGGCCGGCGACACCGAGACCGCTCTGGCCGAGTTGACCGCCGCCGGCAAAGTCTTCCAGGAGTATTACGTCATCATGCTCCACCAGGCGATCCTCCTGGCCGAGCAAGGACGAATCGACGAGGCTCGAAGGATCTGCCGCAAGAACCTGATCACGCAGAAGTCGCACGCGACGGGCCTGGTCTTTACGGCAGCCGTCATGTCGCTGTTGGGGGCGGCCGACGAAGTCCACAACCTCGGCGCGGAGAATCTCAAGGGTCTCCTCCCCGAA
>CAZERK010000132.1:0-6224 GCA_964514515.1 uncultured Planctomycetaceae bacterium | reverse complement strand
GAGCGCGATCCGGCCGACTTGTCCTACGAGAACCTGGAGGGAATCGACCCCCAGGTGGACCCGCTGGCCGCACCGCCCGGCTTCGTGGATGAACTGAACTATCTGGACGGCCGGCTCGACGCCCAGGACTTGATGGCGGCGGCCGGCCATGAGCCGAGCCGTGTCTGCGAAGCATCCTTCATCGTCGCCCTCCACGAACTCGGCCGCGGCCGCCGTCAGGCCGGCATCCGTGCCCTGCAAACGTGTCTCGACACGCACATCTTCATCTACGGTGAGCACCGCTTCGCCCAGGTCTTCATGGAGCGAATCAAGGCCGATCCGTCCTGGCCACCCTGGGTTCCTCCCGCAGGCCGATAGCGGCAACTCGGGACTCGATTTCGACGCCGATCGACCGGCCTCCAAACCGTGCTCCAACCGACCTGGAACACCTCGGCACAATCCATGACAATGCGAGGCGCGGCCGGCGCGCACGAGCCGCCGCGCTTTCGAACCCATGCAGGGAGCACGAGCATGAAGAAACGAGTCGTCGTCCTGGGATGCGGTCTTGTCGGCGCGACGATCGCGAAGGATTTGGCGGCGGATGAGACCCTCGACGTGGCCGTCGCCGACGTCAGCGAGCGGAACCTCGACCGCGTCGCGAACGTCGCCGGGCTGCGGAAGACTCGCCAAGACCTCGGCACGCCGGACGCCGTGAAGTCGACCATCCGGGACTGCCAGTTGGTCATCGGCGCGATGCCGAGCGCGTTGGGCTACCGCACGCTCGGAGCCGTGATCGAATCGCGAAAGCCCTACGTTGACATCTCCTTCATGGCAGAAGACGCCACGGCGTTGAGCGGCCTCGCCGAAGAGATGGGCGTCACGGCCGTCGTGGACTGCGGCGTCGCCCCGGGGCTGGCGAACATCATCATCGGCTCCTGTGACGCGCAGCTCGACCGAACGGAGGACGTCGCGTTCTACGTGGGTGGACTGCCGAAGGAACGATCCTGGCCCTATCAGTACAAGGCCGGCTTCGCGCCGTCCGACGTGCTCGAAGAGTACACGCGGCCGGCACGCATGATCGAAAACGGCCGTGTCGTGACGAAGCCCGCGCTCTCGGAGCCCGAACTGATCGACTTCGAGGGCGTCGGCACGCTCGAGGCGTTCAACACCGACGGCCTCCGCAGCCTGCTGATGACGGTCCAGGCGACGAACATGAAGGAGAAGACGCTGCGATACGCCGGGCACATCGAACTGATGCGCGTCCTTCGCGAAACCGGCTTCTTCCGCAAGGACGAACTAGAGGTCGGCGGCGTGTGCGTCCGCCCGCTGGACGTCACGTCGCGTTTGCTGTTCCCGCTATGGGAGTTGAGGCCGGGCGATCAGGAGTTCACCGTTCTGCGCGTCATCGTCGAGGGCCGACGCGACGACCGGCGGCTGCGTTTCACGTATGACCTGTACGACGAGACCGACCCCAAGACCGGCAACAGTTCGATGGCTCGGACGACGGGCTTCCCGTGCGCGATCGTCGGCCGCCTGTTGCTCAGCGGCGCGTTGAAACGCCCGGGCGTTCTGCCGCCGGAGCGGTTGGGACGCGAGCCCTGCCTCATGCAGCACCTCACAACGGAGTTGACTCGTCGCGGCGTCGTCCTCCGCGACAAGGTTGACGATCTCGGCGACGCGTCGGCATCGACCGAGCGCGGCTGATGTCGCTCCGGCGGTCGCAACTGCTCGTCTTCCAGCTTGTGGTCAGAAGGAGCCGGCCCTTGACCGGGAGCAGCCGGCGCAGCCGTAAGCGGCATGTGCGAGGCGTCGGTTCTCTTCTGTCACAGGCTTCTACGGCTCGATGAACGTGTAATCGATGCGAAAACCGCCGGGCGACGCGGCGTCCTGCTCGAACGTGAAGATGAGCAGGCCCCCGCCGGTGGTCGCCTGAATGTTGGCGCGACGGCACGAGAAGTCGACGCCGTTGAGCAGGACCAGGCCTTGGGCCGTACCCTCCGTCGGCTCGGCCGCCAGCGGATCGTTCGCGGGAGCGGAGGAGAAATAGACGCCGCGCACGAGGGCCCGCGGATCGGTGATGTTGATGTTTGCGTTGTTCTGATGCTCGTTCAACAGGCGAATCAGCTCGTCGCCGCCGACGGAGAACGTCTTGCGGCACGGCTGGCTGATCTGTGCCGTAGAAGCGAGGCCCTCCAGACGCCGCTGGCCGAAGTTCGTCGGGATCGTCTCTGCGTCGAGTTGGTCGTATGCTCCGTATGTGAAGATCGCGCGGTAAGGCGTGTTATTGACGAAGCCTACCTGAATCGCCCGCGGAATGGGCTCAGTTGCCCCGGCTACGAAGTCCGCAGATGCCGCAGGCAAGTTGAGCAACGCCGTCGTGGAGCAAGACCCAACGCACGCCGTAGCCGTGATGCCGAGAGCAATGTTGATTAGCAGATTTATCGGACTCTTCATCATCGTAATGACCTTGAGTCTGTTGCGCCCGCGTGGAGCGTCAGTCTCGGGCGCGCATACCGCGCAGCGGTCGGTCCCTCGCGGCCGACGCGACACATGATCGGCCTTCGCCGGATGATGCTGTCCGCTGCGAAGACCCCTCGCAGGAACCCAATCCGGTCGCCGGAACCCACAACAGGCTGCGTCCTTCGCCTTAGCATCGGCTTGCCGAGGCGCAGCCCGACAGCTCAAACAGCACTCACAGAAAGGGACAGTCTTTTTTTCGCGTTTTTCAGCGTTCAGGGCTGGCAAGGCCATTCGATTGGGTCTACACTCCCATCGCAGAGTTGGTGACTTGGGTGGTTGGCGTCGTGTGTTGCCAGAGCCACCTCGCATTGTCTGGTGCCGGTGAGCCGCCGGGCCTGGCAGGAACGGCCTGTTTCCGTCAGGCGCGGAGCGGACACCCATTCTAGCGCGCTACGCCACCTCCATAGTTGGGCCGATCCATCTGAGGCGTCTGGTAATGTCCCATTGCGCAGGGCATACGTCTTCCGGGATGGGGTGTGCTTGACAGCGCCGGCGGATCCCCCAAACGGATGTCGGTTTGGCGCCGATATCCATCCTTACACGTCTTGGATCGACTGCAAAAGGTGCGCAATGTTCGGCATCGCCCGAGAGATGGGCCCCACGTCCCCTCGTTCAGACGGCGCTGCGGTCGACATACCGGAGGAAACGCGCCGCAAGTGGCAGCGGTCAGTTGATCTGCTGGCTCAACTTCTGGACGCGCCGTCCATCGTCGTGATCAGAATCCGGCCCCCGGAAGCACGGGTGTTCGCCGCAAGTCGGACCGCCGCCCAGATGCTCGTTCCGGGCGAAGCGCTCTGTACGGTCCTGAAGTCGTTCTGCGACGACGTGCTCAAACGCGGTGGCGAGACCGGCATCGCGGACGCTCGACAGAATGCTCGCGCGGCTGAAGAGGGCGCTGTCCCGTGCATCGGGCTTCCGCTGTACTGGCCAAACCACGACGCTTTCGGAGTACTGGGCGTTTTGGATCACCAGCCTCGCGAGTTCTCTGAGACGCATCGCGAGCTGCTCCGGCAATATCGCGAAGCATTCGAGCAGGATCTGGATCGATTGATCGATCGGACGCCGGTCGACACCACCGCGCGGCGCCACCAAAAGGATCTGCGTCTCATCACAGCCATCCTCGATACGGCGGATCTTCTCGTCGTCGTCATGGATGCGCAGGCTCGCATCGTTCGGTTCAATCACGCTTGCGAGCGGCACACCGGTTATGCCGCCCACGAGGTTCAAGGGAAACGCGTCTGGGAAGTTCTGCTAGCTCCTGAAGACGTCGATCCCGTCCGGCAGGTCCTTGATGAGCTTCAGGCGGGGTCCTTCCCCAACTACTACGAGAACGACTGGGTCGGCAAAGACGGGAGCCGGCGATTAATCGCCTGGACCAACACGGCCATCGTTGGCGAGCACGGCGAACTGGAGTTCGTGCTCGGAACGGGGATCGATCTGACGGAAAGGAAGCGCGCGGAGGAAGAACGTTCTCGGTTGGAACGGTTGCTGCTGCAGGCTCAGAAGATGGAAGCCCTGGGACAACTGGCCGGCGGTGTGGCGCACGGCTTTCACAACTGGCTGACGGTGATCCTCTGCGCCGCGGAGAAGCTCAGGATGGTGATGGGCGAGGACGCCTCCACCCACGAGATTGTCCGCGCGATCGAGCACGCGGGTCACCAAGCGGCCGGCGTGACGCGATCCTTGCTCTCCTTCAGCCGGGACATCCCGGTCGGCCGCGAACCGCTGTGTTTGGGATCGGCTGTCGAGGAATGGACGGGCATTCTGCGCCGCGCGTTGCCGGCGCCGATCGAGCTCATCACCGAGCCGCAGCCTGAGCCTCCCCTCTGGATTCGCGGCGATTCAACGCAATTGCAACAAGTCCTCCTGAACCTCGTGCTCAACGCGCGCGACGCGATGCCGGACGGCGGAACGCTGCGCATCGGCGTCCGGCGAGCCCGTCAGGAGGACCTGCGAGAATGCGTGGAATCGACGCCGTACCAGGCAGCCGGCGAGTATGCATGCGTGGTTGTCGTGGACTCCGGCGTCGGCATCGCCCCGGAGCGTCAGCGATGCGTCTTCGAACCCTTCTTCACGACCAAGAACCGAGACAGAGGCAGCGGTTTAGGCCTCGCGATCGTGTACAACGTCGTGAAACAGCACAGAGGCTTCGTCGGCCTATCGTCCGACGTCGGCAAAGGCACGACCTTCAAGATTCTCCTGCCCCTGATGGCAGAGGAAACCCCAGCCACCCATGAGCTTGTCCGCACGTCGATCGCCCGCGGCCACGACGAGACGATCCTGCTGGCGATGCGCGACCCCCATTCGCGAGGCTTGACCGCCTTCTCCCTGGGGGCTATGGGGTATCAGATCATCTGTGTGGCAGACCCGGGCGCAGCAATGAGTCAGGCCTTAACCCAGGCCCCTCGAGCGATCATCATAGACGCCAACCTGATGGCGGGCGACATGATGGAATGGATGCGTCAGATCCTCGACCTCTGCCCGGCGACTCCTGTGGTCGTGGTGGCGACGGATCGCAGCGCAGCCAACATCCCTGATCTGCCGAACAGCAGGATTGCCGTCCTTGAGAAGCCGTTCCAGACCGCGCAACTTGGTAAAACCCTGGGCGACCTGCTGCAAGCCGACAGCCGGAGATAGACCCCGATGGACAAGCAAATCTCCATTCTGATCGTCGATGACCATGCAATGGTGAGATCGATGCTGCGGGATCGCCTGGACGCCGAGCCGGATTTCACCGTGACGGGCATGGCGAGTTCGGCCGACGACGCGGTGACGCTTGCCTCGCGGGTGAAACCAGACGTCGTTCTGATGGACATCGACATGCCTGGCCTGCTCTGCTTCGAAGCCGCGCGGATGCTGGCCAGACAGTGCCCGGACGCGAGGATCATCTTTCTGAGCGCCTTCTTCCACGATTGCTACATCGAACAAGCTCTGGCAGTGAAGGCGTGGGGCTACGTGACCAAGAACCAGCCGGACGATTCGCTCGTGACCGCGATCCGCAATGTTGCCGGCGGCGTCGCCCATTTCTCGCCCGAGATTCAAGCCCGCATTATCGTTGACGAGCAGGGTCCAAAGCTCGCGCAACAGACGCGATCTCGCCTCTCGACGCTCACACCGCGGGAGTCGGACGTCCTCCGCTATCTGGCGAGAGGGCTGTCCAAGAAGGAGATCGCCCAGACGATGCACATCAGCGTGAACACCGTCAACCGGCACACGAGCAGCCTCATGAACAAGCTGGACATCCACGACCGCGTTGAATTGGCCCGCTTCGCGATTCGTGAGGGGCTTGCCGACGCCTGACGCCGCACGACGATGCGCCGCGTTTGCAAAGCCCCCGGCCCTGGCCGTCGGGGGGGCGCCATGGTAATGACAGTCCACGATGGCCGTGCGTTCGCAGCGGCTCACGTGTCGCGGCGGCACGGCCGTTTCACGCGCGGCGTCTGTCCTCCTCCGCCAAGACTGGAATCGGGATCAAGCGAATCAGGACGGAAGCGCACAGGCAAAGGGAGGGCCGCTACATGTGCCGGATCACCGCATCGCCGAATTCGCTGCATTTCAAGCGCGTGGCGCCGTCCATCAGGCGGTGGAAATCGTACGTGACCGTCTTGGCGGCGATGGCGCCTTCCATGCCCTTGATGATGAGGTCGGCGGCTTCGTTCCAGCCCAGGTGCCGCAGCATCATCTCGCCGGACAGGATCACGGAGCCGGGGTTCACCTGGTCCAGG
>CAZERK010000131.1:0-8538 GCA_964514515.1 uncultured Planctomycetaceae bacterium | reverse complement strand
CCCTCGGCCAAGGCCGAGGGCTCTCAAAGGAATCCGACCGATGCGAGACGTGCGAGAATCTCAAGGTGCATCGGGACTCGCACGAGCGCCGGCACGGGGTCGTCGGCCGCGGGAGGCCGACGCGACATTTGAACCGCGCGGCGGTCTCCTTTGCACGCTGGTCGCGCGGCGATGTTCGAAGCGCTGCGCGCGGCACTAGGCGACGGCGACGAACTTGCGGATGTTACAGACGAGCTCCGTGGCGGTTTGCTTCTTGGACAGGTCGAACGGCAGGAAGCAGCCGTGGTTGTGGTCTGAAGCGAGGATGATGAGGCGGTCGAAATCGACCGTGAAGCCCATCTCCTGCGGCTGGTGGCCGATGATGAACACGTCCGCGTCGAGCCGTTGGGCGAGCCGGTCGATCGAGTCCTGCGTGTGCCGTCGTCCCCAGACGAGCGAGAAGACCGTCCTGTCCTCTCGCAGCTCGTCCAGCGTGAGGACGCGGCGAAACACGTCGGGATCGAAGGAACCCATGTCGTGCGCGTTCGGCAGCGAATGCGACATCCAGACGCGGTTCTCCGTCCGGGCCGCCATGGGAAACGACGCGATGAACTCGTTCATGGCCGACAGGACGCGCGGCGCGTGGACCGGCCCATAGGCGTCGGCCACGGCGGCATTGAACTCCTCGATCACGACGCGGCCGTTCTTCGCGATGGGATAGCCCGTGAGCTGCGCCAGTTCGTGGTTGGACTGGAGGAAATGTACCTGATCGGGGAATTCGCACTTGTAGCGGGCCGCTTCCAGCAGGACTTCGTGCGAACGGTCCAGCTCGGTGATTTGCGTGTCGGCGTGGACCATCTCGTGCAGGATCACGTGTCGCGCCGACACGCGGTCCAGCATGGCATACTTTTCGAGCTTGGCGAGGTTCTTGCGGTGCCCATGCAGGTCGCCGGTCATCACGCCCTGCCCGTAGCCCGGCAAGAGGATCATCGAGCCTTCGCGGTGCGGATCCTCGATGTTGAGCTTCGCGGCCTCGCGGAACGTCTCGATGGCCACGTGCGAATCATGTAGTTCAACCGGGCTGGTCATGGGCCTTCCTCGGGCTCCTCGGGACAGTCCTTGCGCTCTTCGCAGACGACCTCCCGGATGAAGCCGGAGAAATCGTACGTGTCGTCGGAGTCCGGGGGCGGAGCGGCCGTCCTCTCGGGCGATGCGACTGTCGCTTCACGGACACCGGTCGTCATGTCGGCCCCGGCCTGCCTTCGCTTTCCCAGGACGTGATGGACCACTTCCAGACGGCTGATGACCTCCTTCATGTCGCGCGGTCGGCGGCTCTGCTCGTAAAGGCAGCATTCCATGACGAGCTTGGACAGCGCCGACGGGATGTCGGGATTCAATGCCTGGGGCGGCGGAACGGCTCGCCGTCGGGCGACGGCCGGATCGTCCTGCCGCCCCTTCTTGGTGATGACGGTCGGATAGGTCTCACCTGTCAGAGCCCAGTAGAGCGTCGCGCCGAAGTTGAAGACGTCCGTCTGTTGCGTAAGGTGTCGCCGCTCGACCTGTTCCGGCGCGATGTAGTCCGGCGTGCCTTGGATTCTCGGCTTGCGAAAGCCGATCTCGCAGCTTTGGCCGTAGTCGATGATCTTCACCTTGCCCTCGGCGGTGACGAGGATGTTGTTCGGCTTGATATCGGTATGCAGCCATTGGTCCTGATGCATCGCATCGAGACCTTCCGCGACTTTGAGGAACAGGTCCACCGTCTCGTCGATCCGCTGCGGGCGGCGCTTGTCGAGGCTGATGCCATCCACGTACTCCATGACGACCTGGACCTCGACGAGCTTCAGGAGCTTTCGAATCCGAGTCAACTCGAAGGACTTGCGCAGGCAGGGATGGTCCAGCCGGCTGGAGACTTCGTATTCCTTGATCGCCTGATCGAGAAAGCGGCAGTCTTCGTGCGCCTCGCGGAGAACGCGCTTGAGAGCAAAAAACTCTCCGGTATCGATTCGTGACACCTCGTAGACTTGCGATCGGGCCCCGTCGCCCAGCTTCTTGATAACGCTGTAACCGGAAGGGAAGTCAGACACTGCACGCTTGTACCCCAACTCGGATTGAACAGGCCGCGGCAGCCCGCACGGGCGAACAAAGGCGATTGTATGCTAACCCCTTAGCAACCTTGATTTTAGGTGTCGCAGGCGCCTTGGTCAAGCAGCGGATCGTCTGGACCGCTGCCGTCCGTGGGTGATTCCGCGGCCTCCGGAGGGCAACCTAATCCGAATGGCACAGGGCCGACTCCGCATCCGTCAGCGCATCGTGGAAGGCGGTGGCGTCGTCCGCCTCGCGAAGGCGCTTCCGCAAGCTGGCGTCGAGCAGCAGACGACAGAGGCGGCCGAAATAGAGAAGATGCTGCGTTTGATCCGGGCAGCAAACGAGAAAGAACAAGTCGGAAAGACCCCCCTGCCGCTCGCCGAAACAGACACCCTGCGACGTTCGGGCGGCGGCCAGCAGCGGTCCTTCTGAATAGAAGGGCCGAGAAGGATGCGGCACGGCAACCCCATATTGCAGCGCCGTCGATCCCTGTCCCTCGCGATCCATCAGCGCTTCAACGAGCGCGGGACCGTCAATCGTCGGGTCTGCCTGCGCGGCAAGATCAACGAGCGACCGCAACACCGACGACTTGGTCTTGGCGACCAAGTTTACAGCGACGGCCTGCTCCTTCAGCGCCGGCGCAACCAGCAGCTCCATCGCCGAGGTGGGGTGCGGGTCCCTCTCACGCTGGGCGGGCAGCGAATGGACGTTCTGCTCGATCCAGTTCCAGACTTCGCCGGCGCGAAATTGCCATTGCCCCTTGACGCGAATGCTCGGAAGGATGGCTCGCTCCGCCATGCGCACGACCTCGCGCGGCGAGACGTGCAAGCTCGCGGCCACCTCCTTGACGGTCATGAGGGATCGAGGCATGGCGTAAATCGTCCATTCCAAGGGTCCTCCATCCTATCGGACTTCAGACGCGCACCCTTCAATTGAACTCCCGGTCGGCCCGCCGCAAGAAAGGGACTTGCGTCTGCCCGGGGGCGGCTGGCTTCGCTGGAAGCGGCGTCACGTCGGCGTCGCAGCCCGCGCCAAGAAGCGTTCCGTCAGGGCGATGTACCGACCCTGCGATGGCCCGGCCTCGATCAATCGAGCAGGTCGGCGACGAAGGCAGCCGTGTCGCCGGCAAGCGACTCGGTGTCGTAGTTCGCGCAATCCTGGTTCTCGCCCGGGGTTGCGGGCTGGCCCAGCTTCGCCCGGACGAAACCCGGGATGTCATCGCCGTCGACCCCGCCGTCGCCGTTGATGTCTCCGAGCAGGGCGCACAGCGGACCGCCCGCCGTCTGCTGCTGGAACGCCGAGGAATAGGACGTCTCGTCGGCGATCAGGTTGCGGGCCTTGGCTCGGAAATGATAGACGACGCCGGGTGCCAGCGCCGTGACATCGAAGACTCGCGCTTTCCGCCACGTGTTGGCGTCGCCCGATCCCACCGGCGCCTCGCCGTCCGTGACCTCGAGATAGATGCCCGAGTCGTAGTAGTCGAGGTTCGTAAACGTCCCCTCGACGGTCACGCGAATCGTCGTCTCCGTGACATCGTCGAAACGGAGCTGGACGGGCTTCTCGATCGACGTGATGACCTGCACCTCCGGGGCCGAGTCTGCGGTCGTGTTGTGGTTCGGCGACGTGTCTCGCGCCCGGACAACATAGCTATAGGGCGCATTCGGTGTCAACCCGCCGTCGACATAGCTGCGCGAGGCCTGCCAGCCGCTGCTGTGGCACTCACCGGCCGCGCACGAGAAGAGGTACTCGACGCCGGATACGTCCGTCGCCTCGACGCACGTCATGATGATCTCCGGCACGTCGAGCACGGGCGAGGGCTCGCCTCCGGGCGCCCACGCCATGGGATTCGGCGTCGGCGGCGCGTAGTCCACGCACTCGTCCGGCACGCCATCGCCGTTCACGTCAAGGCTACTGCCTGCGCGGATGTCGCACCAGTCGGGTTGTCCGTTATCGTTGCAATCCTCGGCGCCGCCCGGCTCGCACAAGTCGATGATCTCGTTCTCGTTGCAGTCGACCGACCCGGCGAATTCACATTCATCCGGCACGAAGTTGTCGTTGCAATCGGCGCTGGTCCCGTAGTAGCCGATGTCGCACCAATCGCTGATGGTGTTGCCGTTGCAGTCGTCCTCGTAGCCGTCTTCACAGATGTCGAGTCGGGCGTTGCCGTTGCAGTCGAGCCACGGATTCGCGTCGATCTCGTCCAAGTCGCGCAGGCCGTTGCCGTCGCAATCATAGGGATCCGAGTCCAGCGTGAGCCCCTTGATGCAGAAGTTTGCCGACGTGTTGAAGCTGTAGAGGTCCGTCCATTGCCCACCGCTGCGGTAGTAGCTTTGCCCCGGCTGCGACGCGGACTCGACCCAAACGCGAGCCGACGCACCCAGCAGCACCGGGATGTCAGAACTACGATCATAGGGATGGCCGCCGGTTGACAATGACACGTAGAGGCAGAACGGGTCGCCCGGCTGGAGGAGGACGGCGGGATCGACGTCGATCGTGTGGAAGCCCTTGTGCGCGAGGGTCCCGGACGCAATCGCTAATTGATCGACGAGCTGGCCCTGCTCAAAGCGCCGATAGACCCGGACGGTGTAGGCGACGTTGTCGGCGGCCGTGAAGAAGCTGACGGCGGAAAGCCAATTCTCGTCCGTGGCGGTGAAGGCGTTGAACGCTTCGGCGCAATCGGTCTTGGTGTCTCGCCAGCCGTGGTAGTCGTGAGAGTAGATTTCCTTGTAGGGTGACCGGATGACGCCTTGGAAAGAGACGGCGCCCATCTCGGCGTGCCGGCCGCAATGCTTGTCGTAGTAAGAAATCCAGAAGTAGCCGTTGTATCCCCAATAGGACCCCCAACTGTTCTTGCAGAGCCACGCGCCCGGTTGAGGCGCCGGCGTCACGATGCTGTCATCCCAGCCGACGATGGCCACGGCATGGTTGGGATCCAACGAGCTGCTCGGCGGCTGGTAATGGCGGTAGTTGACGAGGAACGACTCGTTGTAGCACAGGGCGGTGGCGACGACGCCGTGCGTCATGACGGCCTGTTTGATCGTGTCGATGTTGGTGAGGCCGGACCCCAGAGCGTACCATTCGATGTCGCGCGGGTAGTAATGATGGTACGTCGGACGCCAGCGATAGGGCGGATCGTTGTAGGACTGCCCGTCGTAGTTGCGAACGGCGCCCTCGCCGCGGACGATGTAGGCGGATGACACGCGGAAGTCACCGCCTTGATGCACCGTGAGCCCGCCGCCCGTCGGCGGATTCGTATCGTCGTTATTGTGCTGGTTGAAGCCGTTCCACCAGTCTAGGTGGTACTCGGCCAAGTCCGGCTCGCCGGCTTCTCCGGCAGCCGCCCAGTTGCCGGTCATCATCAGGTTGCCTTCCACGGCCGCCATGGTGCCGAAGGTCCAACATGTGCCGCCTTGCTGGTTCTTGACGGACGTCACGTAGTTGACGCCCGCGACGCTTCGCAGGTCAAAGGAACTGGGCGGGTTGTCCGCCAGGGCGTTTCCGGTCAACAGAACACAGCCGGCGAGAATCACCGCGGCGATGAAGGCTCGGGGCGTGCGCATGATAGGCTCCTCGTTTTGGGCCGGCCGCAGCGGGCTCGGGATTGAGATCGCCCGATATGGACCTTCGGAGTCCGCAACGGCTGGATGGATGGCTCGTTTCCTGGGCAACCCCTTCATTCATTGTTCCGAGAACAGCCTCGGTTTGCAAGCTTTCTGTCTCCGACGGCTCGGCAGGGACCCTCGAGCTCGCACGCGGCACCGCATCTGGCCGCCCCCCAGGTCTCCGGGGGGCGATGTCGCCTGGAACGACGCATCGAGTTCTTTCGCGCCTTCGGGGGCAACCCATCCTCACAGCCCGTCTGCTCGACACAGAACGAACGGTATGCGTGGTGCGTGATTCCAATTCCGGCGCCTCGGTGTATTACCGGCTGCAGAACGCGGCTTGTCCTTTCACGAAGCATGGGCCCGCTGCTTGCAAGCACCGTTCCGTAGAGGATGGCGCGTCGATGGGGAATCGCGTCTGAGAACAACCTCGCCTGTCCCGAGCAAACTTTGGGGGGAAAGTCCATGTTCGCGAAATCGATCGTGATCGCAGTCGTAGGTTGCGCGGTCGTCCTGGGAAGCGCTGCGTCCGCAAGCGCCCAGGTCGGCGAGCCGCAGGGCGCATTTGCCATCTCCGTCTACCAGGGAGGCAACCTGATCGCGTCGGACACCGTGACGATCGGGCCCGGCGGCCAGCTCCAGGACCTGAAAGCCAGCTTCCAGGACGGCGATCCCGAAGACTACGTGCAGATCGGAACGCTGCCCGGTGGGACGCCCATCATCCTGAAGGTCACCAGCGACGGCGGACCCGATGAGAGCTTCCGCTGCTTGCATTGGTATATCGATGCGCCGATCGGCACGGTCGGCGACGAGATTTACTATCCGGGCGCTGAATCGCTGTTCGATCCGCTCGGCGGTGAGATCGAGGTCACGGTGTCCGGCTTGGCCTTCGCCAACGGCGCGCTCACGACGCCGCTCATCATCGGGACCGACACGTTCCTGACATCGTTCATGCGCGACTATGAAGGGCACTTTTACGAGTCCGTCATGGCCAACGGGTACGACGAGTACGGCCACGGGATCTACGACATCCAGGTGCCGGCGACGGCATGCCTCGATGCGGACCCGGGGCTCTACAACTTTGAGGTCCTCGCGCAGGGCGGGGCCGCGTCGTGGCGATGGAGCGGCATTGCGAACCCCGGCCTCACGACGACGGTCCATGACGGCTTCAGCAGCGGCGTGACGCCCGTATCGCCCGGATACGTTTTCGAACTGGGGTTGTCCGTGGGATTCTCCGCGATTCCAGAGCCGGCCACGCTGGCCCTGCTGGCGCCGATTGGCTTGGCGATGGTCCGCCCGCGACGGCGCCCGACGCGCTAACGTCGTCCGCTCAGACGTCGCACACGCACGAACAGGACCTTCGAGAAGCGTGGATTGCAGCAACAAGCCCAGGCCGCGGTCGGTCTGGGCTTTCTTGCATCTCTGAGCGTGAGTCGCCCGCGTTCGTCTCGCGCAGCCGTGCGGTTGTTCGGGCTTTACTCCGTCAAGTCCGCGATGAACGACGCGATGTCGTCTTCCAGGGTCCCGCCGTAGTTGGCGCAGCTCTGGTTCTCGCCCGGCGCGGCGGCGTAGCCGAGCTTGGCCCGTACAAAGCCGGAGATATCGTCGCCGTCCACGACGCCGTCCTGGTTCATGTCCCCGAGCATCGAGCACGGACTGCCTCCGCCGGTCGTCTGATAGAAGACGGTGCTGAAGGGCGTCTCGGCTCCCAACATGTTTCGAGCCTTGGCCCGGAATGCGTAGGTCGCGCCGGACGTCAGACCGGTCACGTTGAACGACTGCGCATGCTTCCAGGTGTTGGCGTCGCCGCCGCCCGCGGGCGCCCCGTCTTCCGTGACCTCGAGGAAGATCCCGGAACTATACCAGGCCAAGTTCGTGAACGTGCCCGGGACGTCAGCGTCGACGGCCTCCTCGCGCACATCAAGGAACGTGACGGATGTCGGCGTCTGGATGGCCGTGATCGCCTGCACTTGCTGCGACGGCGTGGTCACGTTGTGCAGCGGAGACTTGTCGCGTGCCTTGACGACGTACGTGAACGGCGAGTTTGCGGACAGGCCTGTATCCATGTAGTCCCGTCCATCCTGCCAAGCGATGCTGTGGCAACTGCCGCCGACGCAGTCGAAGCAGTACTCGACGCCCGCGGGGTCGCTCGCCTGCGCCGCGGTCATGGCGACCTGTGATGTCGTGCCGGAAACCGGCGTGGGGGGCGTTTCCCATTGCATCGGATTCGGCGTCGGCGCGGCGATATCCGCCGAGGTCGTGATGAAGACGTCGTCGATGAACCAGTCGTCAAGCCCGTCTTGCTCGGAGGCCACCCGGAACTGCACGCGCAGGCCCGCGTGTCGGGCGGCGGCCGCGGACACCGTATGCGAAGTCACGTAGAAACTCGTCATGTCCGATCCGCTTCCCAGTTGCCGAGCCACCTCCACCCACGCGCCGCTGCTGTTGAGGTATTCGACAATCAGGTCGTCCCCCGACTCCGGAGAGTCGCCGCCGCCCCTCCGTTGATAAGCGTATTGGATGACGACGTCGGGATACTGGCTGAAGTCCATCGCGGCGGTGCGGATCCGGTTCCCACCCCAGTAGGAGCCGTCCAGGTTAATCGAATACGATGGACTCGGCTCGTTCAACGCGAGCGTGTTTGCTTCCGCGCCGTCATCGCCGCTCCACTTGTTGGGGTCGATCATTGCGCTGGGCACTTCGTCGTAGAGGGGAACCGTGGTGGTCAGCGCCGGATCCGGATTCATACTGACATAGCACGCGGCGTAGCCGATGCTCGAACACCCGTACGGGATCCGCATGTACCCGTTTTCGCCCCACCATTCGCCCCAGGAATTCCGCAGGAACCAGATCCCACCTTCCCCTTGGCTGT